>JAYTFQ010000281.1:0-13109 GCA_043734225.1 Anaerolineales bacterium
CGCACGGCCTCACCTTCCTGGCCGGCGTGCCGGTGGCCGGCGTGTTCGTGCTGTTTGCGCTGGGCACAACCACCGCCGCAGCCGGCAGCCTGGTGCTACTGGCGGCCGGCGCGGGCGCGCTGGCTGTTTACGTCGTTTCCGCCGGGCTGCACGCCAGCGGCCGCCATCCGGGGCTGTCGCGCTGGCTGGCCGGGCTGGCGCCATCTGGCGAAGGCGTGTTCCTGTGGCCCATCGGCGCGCTGTTGCCGGCGGAGCTGGCCATCGCCTGGTGGCGCTGGGCGCCGCCGCTGCCCGAAAGCTGGGCCTGGTTGGGCGTGGCGCTGGCCGGGCTCAGCCTGGTGTATGTGCTGGCCGGCCAATGGCTGGCCCGCCGCCGGGCCGCCTACCGCCTGCCCTGGCACACGCTGGCCTACGCGTTGGCCGCCGCCGGCAGCCTGTTGGCATGGGTCGTTGGCACGCAGCTGCCGCTGCCCAGCGCGCTGGTTCTGGACGTCGCCAGCCTGGCGGCGCTGGCCGCCTGCCATCGCCGGCCATTGGAGACGTTCCTGGCCGCGGCGCTGTTCGTGGCGCCGGTGCAGCTCACGCTGCGGCTGACCGCGCTGCCCGGGCCGGCTTATGCCCTGGCCTACGCGCTGCTGGCGGCCCTGGTTTATTACCCGCTCGGCCTGCGGCTGCGCCGCGCCGGCAGTGCGTTTGCCTGGCCGGTGCTGGGCGTGGGCTATGCCGTGGCGGCGGGCGCGCTCGGGTTGGCGCTACTGGGCCGCGCCGGGCTGCTGGGCGCGGACCTGGCCTGGGCGGGCGCGGCCGCGCCGCTGGTGGCACTGGCGCTGCTGTGGGCCAGCAGTTATCACCTGCGTGACGTCGCCGGCCACGTGGCGTTTGCCTGGGCGGGCGCGGCCGTGCTGTGCCTGGCCTACTGGCAGACGCTAGGCTGGCTGGCCGCCCCGACTGCCTACACCGCCGCGGCCTGGGTGGGTCTAGCCTTTGCCGGGCTGCTGGCCGGGCGCGCGCTGGCGCTGCTGATGCGCGCCGATCACTGGCTGCACGCGCACGCCGGCCCGCTGCAGATCATGTCAGCGGCGGTGTGCGTGCTGGGGCTGGGGCTCACCGTCACCACCACCCAGCGCGTCCTCATAAGCCTGGGCGGCCGCCAGGCCGCCGTCGTATCCCCCGGGGACCTGCTCGCGGCGATCCTGGCGCAGGGCCTGGCGGTGGTTTTGGCCAGCCTGGCCGCGCGGCTGTATCACAACAGCTGGCCGCTGTGGATCGCGCCGGCGCTGTCGGTCTTCCCGGTGACGCTATTCTTCGTGGCCTACTCATCCGCGCTCTTCGGCCAGCCGCTCACCATCCCGCAATTCGGGCTGGTGTGGCTGGGCCTGGGGCTGGCGCAGTTGCTGGCCGCTGCCCTGCTCGACCGCGCCCCGGCGCGCTACGCGCACGGGATGTATGCCACCGGCTACGCGCTGATCGCGTTCGCGGCGCAATGGACGGCGTTCGACCGCCCGGCGCAGCTCATCGCGCTGGGCGCGGGTGTGCTGGTGGCGCTGGCTTCGCAGGCGCTGGCGCACGCGGGCCGGCACCGCAGCTTCGACGACCTGCTGCGCTGGCTGTTCCCAGCCGCGGCCGGCGCCTCCAGCGCCGAGCGGCGCGGGGCGGGCAGCGTGTTCCTGTTCGCGGCGGCCTATGCCTTCCCCGTCTGGCTGGCGCTGCTGCTGGCGCAATTCGGCCAGACGCTGGCCGGGCAGGGGCTGGGCCTGGCGGCATTGGCCGTGGTCTACATCGGCCTGGGCCGGCTGGCGCGCCGCCTGCGGCCGGAATATGCCTGGCCGCTCTACACCGCCGGCTACGCGCTGAGCGTGCTCGGCCCGGCGGTCACCTGGGGCAACGAGCGCCTGATGATCGCGGCGTTGGCGCTGACCGCGGCGCTGTACGCCGCCTCGGCCTTCATCTTTGAGCAGCCGGTGTGGCTGCTGCTGGCCAACGGCCTGGCGGCGCTGATCGCCGTGCTGGTGCTGGACCTTAACGGCCGCGCCAACGCGCAGTGGCTGGGGCCGGTGTTCATGGCGCTGGCGATCTTCGATGTGGCGCTGGCGCAATTTTTCCGCAGGGGCCGGGCCACGCCGGCCGGGCAGCGCGTGGCCAATTTTGAGATCACCTGCCTGGCGCCCGGCTACGTGCTCAGCGCCCTAGCGCTGGCCGCTGCCGCCAGCCTGGTGCTGATCAACTTCCCGCCGGATGGCTGGACGCTGCCAGCGCTGCGCTGGGTGGCCATCGGCGTCTTCAGCGCGGCCGTGGCGCTATACACCTTCTCGGCCTGGCGCTACCGCGCGACCGTCTTTGTGTATCTGGCGGCCTGGCTGGCGGCGGTGCCGTACGCGCTGCTGCTGGGCCAACTGCCCATCCGCGCCGATTGGCTGGGCCTGGCCTGGCTGCCGCTCATCGTCGGCTACATTCTGGGCGCGCGCCGGGCCTTCCACCATGAGCCCCTGCCCATGGATTTCCTGCGGCACTGGGCCATGCCATTCTATCTCCTGGCCTACGCCTTGACCGTGGCCATGATCTCGCAATCGCAAAGCAGCGCGCTGACCTCGGCGCTGGCCTTCGGCGCGGCGGCGCTGGTGTATGGCGGCACGGCGCTGCTGTTTCGCAAATCGGTCTGGCTGTTCCCCAGCCTGCTGGCACTGCACCTGGGCGTGCTGGCCGCCTTCGGCCTGGCGCCCAGCACGCAGCCGGCTTACTTTGTGAGCGAGCCCATGTTGGCGCTGACCTGGATGATGGCGGCGGCCGGCTACCTGTTGGAGCGGCGCGCCGGCTTACAAATACAGCGCGCCGGCGCGCGCAACCAGCGGACGCAGCTGGCGGCGCCATGGGCACTGCCCTTCCTGGCCTTTGCCGCGCTGGACGTGCTGGTGTGGCAGGGGGTGGCGGCGGCCAGCCCCGGCACCGGCCAATTCGTGGCGCTGGGCAACGCGCTGCTGCTGGGCCTGCTGGCCATGCTGTGGCTGGAGCCGCCGCTGGCCTATGGCGCGCTGGCGCTGCTGACGCTGGCGGCCGTGTACGGGTTGGCGCTGGCCGGCTTGCCGTTCACCAGCGCCGGCGGCCTGGCCGCGCTGGCCGGGCTGGGCTTTGGCTTCTATCTGGCGGCGCGGCTGGCGGGCCTGGCCGCTCGGCGGTTGGGCACGCGCCGGGGCGGGCTGTGGGAGCAGCCGCTGGCGCATGCCGCCATTGCGCTGGCCATCCTGCCAGCGCTGGGCCTGTTCGCGGCGCAGCCGCTGAACGGCGCCGCCACCGCGGCGGTGCTGGGCCTGGCGGGCGCGCAGGCCATCGGCGAGGCCTACCGGCTGCGCCGCCTGCGCCTGGGCTATGGCGGCGTGGCGCTGCTGCTGGCCGCCTGGTCGGTGCTGCTGCTGGCCAATGACGTGGCCCAGCCGCAGTGGTACGCCCTCCCGGCCGGGCTGTATCTGCTGGGCGTGGGCTATCTGGAACGGCGCGTGGGCCGCAAACCGCTGGCGGTGATCATCGAGGCGCTGGGGCTGGCGGTGCTGCTGGTGACCACCTTCTCGCAGTCGCTGGATGGCGGCGCGGCCGGCCTGCCCTACTTCATCCTGCTGATCGTGGAGGCCATGGGCGCCATGACCTGGGGCGCGCTGCGCCGGCTGAAGTCGCCGTTCTTCATCGGCCTGGCGGCCAACGCCATCAATGTGCTGGCGCAGTTGGCGCTGCTCTTCGCCGGCCCGTCCACCCTCATCCGCTGGCTGATCATCGGCGGCACCGGGCTGTTCATCGTGGCGGCGGCGGTGTTTGTGGAGCGCCAGCGCGACCAGCTGGTGACGCGCGCCCTGGCCTGGCGCGAGGCGCTGGCGGCCTGGGACTGATTTAGGCCAGCCAGCGCGACTTTCACACAGCGCGGCCGGTCACCGGAGTGCTGACTTCTCGGCCGCTTGGGCATACAATCTGGCCAGCCTTAATTGGACCGGAATCACCCAAGAGGCCACCATGACCACACCGCCAGTCCCCGAAACTGAACCGCCGCTGACGATTCGCCAACTGCCGCGCAACGTGTGGGCCGCCAGCCTGACCAGCTTCTTCACCGACATCTCCAGCGAAATGATCATTAACATTCTGCCGCTCTACCTGGCCAACGTGCTGGGGGTCGGCACGGGTGTCATCGGCGTCATCGAAGGCGTGGCCGAATCCACCGCCAGCCTGCTCAAGATCTTTTCGGGCTGGATCTCGGACCGGCTGCGGGCGCGCAAGTGGCCGGCCGTGGTTGGCTATGGGCTTTCGGCATTCTCGAAGCCCTTCTTCCTGCTGGCCAGCACCTGGCAGTTGGTGGCGCTGGTGCGCTGGGCCGACCGGGTGGGCAAGGGCGTGCGCACCGCCCCGCGCGATGCCCTAGTGGCCGACTCCATCGAGCCGCGCGCCCGCGGCCTGGCCTTCGGCTTCCATCGCGCCGCCGACACCGCCGGCGCCGTGCTGGGCCTGGCCATCGCCCTGCTGGTGGTGTGGGCGGCGCAGGCCGCCGCGGTGACGCTCACCGCTTCCACCTTCCAGCGCCTGGTGCTGGTCTCGCTGCTGCCGGCGCTGCTGGCAGTGGTGGTACTGGCCTTTGGCGCGCGTGAGGTGCCGGTGACCAAGCAGCGCGCCCGGCCGCGCTTCGCCATTGGCGCGCTGGGCAAACCCTTTGTCACCTTTTTGTTCATCAACGGCCTGTTTGCGCTGGGCAATTCGTCGGATGCCTTCATCGTGCTGCGCGCCCAGGATCGCGGCCTCAGCGTCGTGGCCATCCTGGCCATGCTGCTCAGCTTCAACGTGCTCTACGCCCTTATCTCCACCCCGGCCGGGCGCCTGTCCGATCGGATTGGCCGGCGCCGGCTGATCCTGGCCGGCTGGCTCATTTACGCCGTGATCTATGCCGGCTTCGCGCTGGCCCAGGCCGGCTGGCAGGTGTGGGCGCTGTACGTGGTCTACGGCCTGTATTACGGCCTGACCTATGGCACCACCAAGGCGCTGCTGACCGACCTGGTGCCCGAAGGTCTGCGGGCCACCGCCTTCGGCACGCACGAGGCCATGCAGGGGCTGATGCTGCTGCCGGCCTCGGTCATCGCCGGCGTGCTGTGGCAGGGCGTGGGCAGTTGGGGCGGCCTGGGCGCCTGGGCGCCGTTTGCCTTTGGCGCCGCCATGGCGCTGGCCGCGGCGGTCTGGCTGGCGCTGTGGAAGCCGCAGCCGGCGGCGGTGGCGGCATAAGGAGCAGCGCAGCAGCGAACGCGTGTTGCGCTGGGCGTTTGGGATATGATGTATAGAT
Source organism: Anaerolineales bacterium (assembly GCA_043734225.1). GTDB lineage: Bacteria > Chloroflexota > Anaerolineae > Anaerolineales > UBA6663 > JAYTFQ01. The sequence goes on from JAYTFQ010000281.1 coordinate 5,306, forward strand.
CGGTCAAATCAGGAGAACGAAGTGTCCATCCTCACCGCAACTGCCAGCCGGTCACGCCTGTATCAATTTGCCCTCCTGCTGGGCCTTTTCACGGTGGTCTATAATTTCGGTGAGGGTCTGGTTTCCATCGCGCTTGGCGCGCACGATCAGACCCTGACCTTATTTGGCTTCGGTGTCGACAGCTTTATTGAATGTGTTTCCGGCCTGGGAATCGTGGCCATGATTCTGCGTATCCAGCGACGCCCAGACGCATCTCGAACAACATTTGAGCAAGGCGCGCTGCGCGTTACCGGAGTGAGCTTGTATTTGCTGGCCGTTGGATTAGGCGCCACCGCCCTCTTCAGTTTGTTGTCGGGGCACAAGCCTGAAACCACGACCAGCGGCCTGATTATTTCTGTTGTTTCGATCGTGGTGATGAGTGGACTGGTTTACCTTAAAACCAGGGTCGGCCGCGCACTCGACTCTGGCCCCATTTTGGCGGATGCCGGCTGTACCAAGGTTTGCGTTTACATGTCCCTGGTATTGCTGGCGGCCAGTCTCATTTATCAGTTTACTGGCTTCGCCTATGTGGACAGCCTGGGCGCGATTGGCTTGATCTACTTCTCGGTGCAGGAGGGCCGCGAATCGCTGGAGAAGGCCCGGAACATCGACGATTGCGACTGCAGCGGTTGACCGGCACTATGCGGCTGCCGGCCCCGCACTATCCTGTCCTATTCCTCGTCTTCTTCTTGCGCCTCTTCAGGCGCCGCCACTTTGCCTTCCCCCGCCGCCCGCTCCAAATTCAGCGCCAGCAGCCTCCCCAATAGCTCGTCGTCGCTCAACCCCGCCGGCCGGCCATACGCCGCCAACACGGCCTCGTCCAGCCGCCGGTGGGCGTTGTCCAGCCAGGTGGGCCGCCGGCCCCCACACTGCGCTCGGATAGCTCAACCCGGCGCCGCTTGGCGACAAAGTCTTGGGCGGATACGTTTGGCAGCATGAGCGATGGTTTCCCCTGAGTGTCCTGCTCGTCCAGGCCAAACGGGGACAAGCGCAAGGCGGAGCGGAATCGATCGTGAGGGGCTTTTGCAAAGGCGAGTCGAGCGACTTACCCGCACGGGGCGCATCGCTGAGTCGCAGCAACAGAATCACAACCCGCAGTCTTATCGCGTGCCGCGCGCGAAGCGTCAACCGCCGCAGCGGCTAACGTAGATCAGATGTCAGGTTGGCAGGGAAAATCGGCGCGGCTACAGCGGCGGCCAGGGGTAATTGCGCCCCGGCCCGGGCTCGGGGAAGGTGCGCCCCGGCCTGCGGCCGGTCGTCGGCCGACGCCGGCTAAGAGGCCGTGGTTCTCAGCGCCGCACCAGCGGCAGGAATGTTCGGTTGACCAGGGTGAAGGTCAGCGCGTTAGACGTGCACGAGCCGCCACACGGGCCCGGGTTGGTCACCGTCACGCTCACCGTGCCGCCGTAGGGGCCAGGGACTTGGGCGGCAAGAATGGCGGCGGAGAGATTGGTTGAACTGCTGAGCGTGGTGGAAATGTGCTGGGTGGCGCCGAGCGTCCAGTCAATCGTCGCCCCGTTCGCAAACCCAATGCCGTGGGCGGCCAGCGTGAAGGCGCGGTTGATGGCTGAGCCCGGATTGAGGCTGAGCAGCACCGGCGTCACCTGGTTGGCGCTGGTGGTGCCATACAGGCGGAACAGCAGGTCTGGGCCTTCGTTTTGAAAGCATTGGTTGAGGGCGGTCCAGTTAAGGCAGCCGGTTGAAAATCCATTGCTGGGGTTTTTCCAGGCCGAGGCCGATTGGCTCTGTGTCCCGCGCTCGTCCCAGTACCAATACCAGCTCGTCGTTTGGAACGCCTGCACCGCCACCCAGTAGGTGCCATTGGAAGCGATCCGGACGGGCGGGCTCAGCGGCAAGAAGAAGTTTCCCGTCGCGGCCGTGCCGGAAATTGGCTGCACCGTCTGCGCAAACAGGCGATACCCTGGCAGCCCGCCCGCATCCGCAAAAATCTCAACCGTCGCCGTGGTGACGCTGGCCGGCCCGGAACCGCCAGTGAACCGGCCCACCACTTCCACCGCCGTAATCTGCCACGAGTTAGAGCCCAGGTTGACAAAAAAATCGTCGGCCGCCTGGGTATCGTATTGGTTATCGGTGGAATTTTGCGACAGAATGAAAGAACCATTGGCCGAATTGACCTGATCGTACAACACCGCCTGCGCCGCGGCCGGCAAGGCCAGCGCGCCGGCAGCCGCTGGCGCCACGTGGCCGATGGGCGGCGGCGGCGCGGGCGGCGGCGTGCCTTGGGCAATGACAGGCAGCGCCGGAGACGCGCACACGACCGCGCTGAGGATGACCGCCAGGCAGCGCTGAACACTTAGCCCGCGCATGTGGCTTCTCCCTTGTCTATTGATCAAGCCGCACCGAAGGGGGCGGGCTGTAAGTCGCGTTCGGGTTGTAGATGATGTTAAGGTTGCCGTTACCATTGAATTTGACACAGCCGACGATGGCCTGGCCGGTCATGGTCAGGTTGCCCTGACCGGCGTATTGCATCAGCGATTTCGGGGCGTAGATGAGCCCGATGATGTTCATGGACGCACTACCGCTAAAATCGATGTCGTCACTCGCCTGGTTGTTGAGGCAATCGTTATTACCGCTTGTCTTGTAGATCAGTATCCCCAGATACTTGCAGATGTCATGCGACGTATCAGTCAGACCGGAACAGCCATTCCCGTCCCCTGCCACGGGCGCACGAAGGTCCAAAATACCATTTCCCGAAAAATTGACCTTGGCCCCAACATCAACCAGATAAATTAGCACGCCAGTGCCAGTGATGCTCTTGCCGCCAGATAGCTGCCCGCCCGTCAGGCAATAAATTCCTGGCTGCATGATCATGTCGTGTTGTTGGCCCGCGTCGAGCGAGGTGTACTGGCCCGGTTGCACAATGGCGGGATTGGAATTTGGCACCGAGCGTTGCGGCAACTGACTGCAATCCGGCGCCGTGCTGGCTGGGGTATTCGCCAGCGGGTCCTGTGGCGCCTGCGTGGCATTTGTCGTCGGCGCTGGATAGAAGTTGCAGTTGTTGGGCACGCCCGGCGCTGTACAGTCCACACCACTGTAGGAAGTTCCAGCGATATCAATGTGCGGACCATCAGTATAGATAAAGTCGTTGTTTCCCGTCATGTTTAGCGCATTGGCACAAGTCGCATTGACGAATACTCCGCCGTCAGTCAGATTTGTACCGCCAGAACTGCCGCCGCCGTTGCCCTGAATGTACATCGTGCCATTGGTGCCTGAGCAGTCGGGCTTCATGGCCGCCAGGGCATAGCCCGGCATAATCGGGCCGGTCGGGCTGCCGTGCGCCACGGCAATAACCGTCAAGGGGATGGGGTCCTGCTGATAAAACAGGTGCGCCAGGGCGGTGGGCACCAGTTGGGTAATAACCACCTCCATATAATGGCTGTTGCCGGCGTAGGCGCCGTCAATGGGCGGCAAATGAAAGACCACCTTGGTGGCCGGCCCGGCCGTATAGCCATTTTGCGCCGCATTGTCGAAAGCCGCATTGGCCAGATGGCAGTCGCTGGGCTGTATTGTGTTCCTGCAGATGTTTGGGTCTGGGTTGACGGTCACGCCGTTCATCTGCGCGTAGGCCGCCGCCATGACGGAATTATCCGCCGCCGCCTGGGCCCGGCGCTGCTCGGTATACAAGTTGCCGCCGTCCAGGGCCAGGGCGGCAAACGCCGCCAGGCCAATCAGCGCCAGCGCCATCAAAGGCAAAACCTGGCCGTGTTCAGACTTTCGTGCGGGTTGCGTGTGCATTCTTGACGGATATCCCTTCTTCTGTGGGCGCCTAACTGCAGCTCGGCGCCAGCGTGCAATTGGGCACGCGCACAATCACCGCCGACGATTGGGCGGTAAGCGTTAGAAACTGCCCCTGGGCGATGGCGCCCACAAACGGCGTCAGCAGTTGGTAGCGAAAAGTGACCGTGACGGTCAACGACTGGCCGGCTAACAGCGCGCACGGGCTGGCCGCCCCGCACGGCAGGGTGGTCGTCACCTGGGCGGCCAAATCGCTCATATCCACCAGGCTGCCGCGCGGGGTCGAGTGGCGCACGCGGTAGGGAATGTTGTTCGGGTCGGCGCAGGCCGGGCTGTCGTTATTGATGCCATCGGCATCCACGCACTGCGGGAAGGCCGACCCGTAATAGGCGCCTTCCTGGGCCGCGTCCTTCAGCGCCAAATAGGAATAGTAAGCCCGGCCCAGGTCCAGCACGCCCATCAACAAGACGCTGAGGAACACCAGCACCAGTGAAAACTCGACCAGGCTCTGGCCCTGCTCGCTGGGGCGGCGGCGCTGCCCCGCCTTCAGTGCGTGACGGTGATTGATTTGGCGCATGTGCGTGCCCCCGTCCCATCGTCCCAGGTGGTCGTCAGCACGAAGCTGCCGGTGCCGCTAACGGATTTGCTGAAGTTGAATTGCAGGGTTTGATTAAGCGCGCCGTTGGCCAGCGTGCGCGCGGCATCCGTGCCGGTCGCGTCCCAGGCCAGCCCGCCCGAGCCGATCAGGATGGCGCTGCTGTTGTTGCCGGGCGAGACACTCCACAAAGTGGTCGCTTGCAACGTCAACGAGTCCGTCTTTTGGCCGGGCGAGTTTGGCAGGTTCAGGCTCACGGCCAGCAGGCGGCGCGCGAAACCGCTGTTATTCGCGAGGATGAATTGCAGGTTGGTCTGATTGCCGCCCACCAGCGGCCGTTCGCCCAGGTCGTCGATGCAGTTGTAGGCGTTGAAGTTGACCAACGCTGTCGCCGTCAGGTTCACGCTGGCATTGGTATTCGTGTTGCGGGCGCTGACCGAATAAGTGCTGGCGCCCACCGTGCCGGATTTGACGTCGAAGGCCACCTGGCCCGTGGTGGTGGGATTGGCGTAGCCGCCCGCCACAGTGAGCGTGTCCTGCGCCCCGCGCGATGAGGTGAGCGTCACCTGCTGCGGATCCGCCGGCGGCGAGACAATCACATTGTCGCAGGCGTCTTTCAGCGTCACCAGTATGCGCGCCGTGGTGAAGTTGTCGGCGTACACGCTGCCAGGCGCGGCCGACACGCTCGAGTGGGCGGCATCCACCAAACCGGGATGGCAGTTGCTCACTGTCGTCGTCACCGTCGCCGAATTGTTGAGCGACTGCCCATCGGGCTCGTCCGAGCTGACGAGCGCTGAGTTGGCAATCGTCACATTTCCAGACGGCGCCTTGACGCTGATGACAATGTCAGTAGTCGTCGTCTGGGGCTGCAGGGTCAGGCCATACACACACGTCAGCGTGGTGCCGGAGGTGCTGCAGGTCCAGCCAGCGCCCGCCGCGATGGATTGGATGGCGGCCGGCACGTTATCCACGATCTGGACACCCGTCGCCACCGACGGACCGTTATTGGTCGCCCGCAGCGTATAGACGTAGACACTGTCACTGTCGGCCGAGCCTGGCCCGAATTTGAACACCGCCAGATCGGCCTGAGTGGTGACCGTGGTGGTGACCACGATATTGGTGTTGTTAAGCGGGTACGGATCGGACAGTTGCGAGGCGGCCGAGGCCTGGGCTGTGACGAAGCCGCCGGCCGGCACAAAGCTTGGCAGCGGGGCCAGCAGCACCACGGTAATGGTGGGCGTTGTGCCGCCCACTGCCAGGCTGGTATTGCGGGTGAAGGTCAGGCCGCCGGCGCCTTGCGTGAAGGTCCAACCGGACCCGCTGGCCGAGACAAAGGTGGTGTTCGCCGGCAGGGTGTCGGTGACGGTTTGCAGCGTGGCGGCCACGCTGCCATTGTTCGTCACGTTCAGGGCATACGTGATGGGCTGGCCGGCGCCGACTGGATCGACCAGATCGATGTTCTGCAGCGATAGATCGATGGAGGTTGAGATGGTGGTCGTGGCCGTGGCGATATTGTTGGTTGGCTGCGGGTCAGTCAGGTTATACGCCACGCGCGCCGTGTTGGTGATCACCCCCGGAGTGATTGGGGCCGTCACATGCAGATCGATCGGCGGCGCCGTATTGAGCGACCCCAGGAATGGCAGGGTGCAGGTGACCACCTGACCCACGCGCGTGCAGGTCCAACCAGCGGCCGGGCTGGAGGGGGCGGCCGGCAAAATGACGGTGTTCGGGTTAATGCTGGCCGGCAGCGTATCGGTGAGCACCACACCGCTGGCCTCAATCGCCCCGGTATTGGTCACGATCATTTCATACATCAAGCTGGTGCTGCCGGGCAGCACCAGGTTGGGCGACCCGACTTTGCTGAGAGCCAGGTCCGGGTTTGGAACAGGCGTGGGCGTGGGCCCGATAATCGTCGTGAAAATGGTGTGAGCCGCCACAAACGTAATCGGGATGGGCGGCAGAGGCACGATGGGCACGAGCGGCTGGTAGATGGTGGTGATTGAAATCACAACCCGGTCGCCATCGACAATAGCCGTGCTGAGCGTGGGGGTGATGGCGTTTGTGGCGCACAGGCCGAAGGTTGAGGTGATCAACCCGTGGTCGTAGCGAATGCTGATGTCGCTGATGGTGAGCGACTGCAGCAGGCTGGTACTTTGGGCCGACCGGCGCATGCCAGCACAGTCCAGATAGTACACTATGCCATTGCCGCTATCGCCGCCCACCGCGCCGTAGCGGGTGGCCTGCTTGGCGGCGCTGGAAACGCTGCTGAAAATCGCCAGCATGCGCCCCACCTCAATAATGCCCAGAATAAACAGCAGCAGCAGCGGCAGGACCAGGGCAAATTCCATGAGACCCTGGCCGCGCTCTGAACGGCCAAGCGGGCCGGGCGGGCCGGGCGCGTTGATGCGGGGTCGTCGCTGGAAAAAAAGTTTCATAAGGTTTCTGCCAATCACAGATGCCCACAAAAAAACAAACGCGACCGGGAGCTTATCCAGGTCGCGGCTGCCAGAACCTATGAACTGTTTGCACAGTTTCGGCAGCCCAGCCGTCTTGGCCAGGGACAATGCCCACGACCGTAGACCTGCGGCTTTGCGTCCCCGGCTTTCGCCGGGTTTGCCTGTTCGAACTTGGGCCTGATGACACACTGCCCCCTGCGCCGTTCCTTATGTTAGAAAATAGTTAGGAAAAGTGAGATGGCAGAATATTGCGCTTATATAAGCTTTATCGTCGAGCGGCCGCGAAAGTTACACAAGTGACGCACATTGGGGGTAGTCCTTTGGTCTTCAGGATGCGCCTGGGAATAAAACACGGTTACGAGCGCTGCTCGCAACCGTGTTTTATTCCCAGAAATTGCCGCTTAGTGCCTGCCTATAGCGGCGGCCAGGGGTAGTTGCGCCCCGGCCTGGGCTCGGGGAAGGTGCGCCCGGCCAGCAGCCGGTCGGCGCGCCGGCGCATGGCGTTGATCTCCGCGCCGGAGAGCAGGCTGGCGAAGGCGGCCTTCAAATCGGCGTCGCCGTCCAGCCGCTGGCGAAAGTCGGTCAGGTCGTCCAGCAGCGGCTCGGGGATGGGCTGGCCGCCGAAATCCCACACCACCGTGCGCAGCTTGGGCTGGGTGTTAAAGCAGATGCCGTGATCGATCAGCCACAGCTTGCCCTGGGTGTCCTTGAGGATGTGGCCGCCCTTGCGGTCGGCGTTGTTCACCAGCAAATCGAACAATGCCACGCGCGGCAGCTCGGCCTTTTCGGCCTCGGAGAAGGTGAAGTAGTGGCAGTCGGGCTGGGCCTGCACGTAATATTGCAGCGAGCCGGGGCCGTGCGGGCCCTCGGTCCGATAGACCGTCGGCGGCACAAACGCCCAGCCCAGCGCCTCGCTGGTCAGATAGGCCGCCACCTCGCGCAAAGCCAGCGTCTCCTC
>JAYTFQ010000282.1:0-4129 GCA_043734225.1 Anaerolineales bacterium
AACAACCTCCCGTGGCGGGCTGGCCCGTTTGTGCTCGGCGAACTGCAAAACCCGCTAGTCGGCGATCCCATTTACCAGTACTATCCTGTCCTGGTTGACCAACTCCAGGCCGTACGCGCCGGCCATTGGCCCCTGTGGTCGACACAGATTCTACTTGGGCACCCCTTGCTGGGCGATCCAATGGCCCAAACGTTTTACCCCGCGTTTCTCGCACTCGGCCTGGTCTTAGGCCCAGCGCGCGGCCTGACCGTAGGCTATTGGCTGCATGTTGTGCTGGCGGTTGGGCTGACCTACGCCTGGCTTCGTTCAGCGGGTCTCGGCCGTGCCGGGTCCAGCGTGGGCGCGCTGGCTTACGCCTTGGGCGGATTCATGGTGACGTTTTTTGCGACTCCATTTTGGATGAGTACCCTCGCCTGGCTGCCCGGCGTCTTGTGGCTGTATGAGCGGGCTGTGCAGCGCCGGAGCTTGTCGCATGCCGCCTCCGCTGGCCTGGCGCTCGGTCTGGCCGGTCTGGCCGGGCAGCTTAGCTTCACGGCCATGTTTTACTTGTTCCTTGTGTATTATGCGTTCGGGCACGTTTGGCAGGCGAGGCGCAGACTGGGGCGTTTTGACTTTTGGCCGCTGGTCAGCCTAAGCCTTACTCTCGGCATCGGTGTCCTATTGGCCTCGGCGCAAATACTGCCTGCCATGGAGACACTTGCCCAAAGCCACCGTTCCAGCGGTGTTGGCGCCGGCCTCGTGCCCTGGCGGCAAGTCATTACCTCGCTTGTGCCCAATTTCTATGGCAACCCGACCACGACCCGCGCATATTGGGGCGCGGGCAACTTCGCCGAGGCCACCTGTTATACGGGTATCGTGACCCTGTTCCTGGCTCTGCTGGCTCCCGTCACCACGCGTCACTTCTGGCCGATCTACATGGCGGGGTTGGGCGTTGCCATTGTCTACACGGCGCTGGGAGGCCCGGGCATATCTGTTTTGACCCAACTCCCGCTCATCCAGTTTGTTAATTTAGGACGCACCTTGTTCTTGTTGCCTCTAGTGGTCGGATACCTGGCTGGCACGACCCTGAAGCTGGTACGACCTTCCGTGAAAGTCATCCTGGGCGGGGCCGCCGGATTTGCTGCCCTGATGGCCTGGGCATACTTTGGCAATTGGAACGGCGGGACTCAGACCCATATTGCTGAGTTGCAAGGACCAATCGCGTGGGCGAGCAGTCTATTGGTCGCGGCGGTGCTGTTGCTGCTTGTGCGGCGCGCCTGGTCGCCCGCTCAGGGCTGGTCCACCTGGCTTCTCGCTGGCCTGGTCTACGTTGACCTGTTGGTTTTTGGCAGCCGTTTCAACCCGGCCTTGCCCGTCTCCACTCTGCCGCGGGCGTCACCTGCCATCACTTTCCTTCAGGAAAATGCGCCGCCTTACCGCGTGGCAACGCGCCAGCTACCGGGCGATATCATCTTTGGCCCGAACTACCTCACCGTATTTGGCTTGAATGACCTGGATGGCTATTCTTCGCTCCTGCCACGCGGCGTCGTCGATTTGGTCGCCGCCGGCGACCCGCTCAGCGGCGGTTACAACGGCAACACGATCTGGTTGGGCGCCCCGTCACAACGCTTGCTGGATGTATTGCAGGCAGGTTTCGTCGTTTCCCATGGCGCCGGCATGGACACCGGTCCCCGGGCCGAAGTCCTGGGCACGTGCGTTAGCCAGACGCATGAGCTGACGGCCAATCAACCAATTACCGGCACGGTTGCCGTGCGCAGCATTGCCCTGAATCGGCTGGACCTCACGCTCAGAACCCGGCCCGGCTCAACGCCTGCCGGAACATTGGTCGTGCATATGTGGCAAGGATCGAACCGGGACCGGCTGGTGCTAGAAGGCCAGGCTGACCTTTCTCGGGCCGTCGATCATCAAACACTGACGTTCTACTTCGCGCCCGAGAAGGACGCGCCCGGGCATGTGTATGCGTGGGAGGTGACCACTGCCTCAAGGCAGACAGCAGTGGCGGTCTGCGCGGCGACCGACGGCCAGCCGAGCGCCGGCTTGTTTGGAGAGGATTGGCAGGTTGCCTATGACGGCGAACTGACCATCTCTGAACGCCTCGGGCGTTTGCCGCGCGCCTTTGTCGTTTATTCGGCCGAGACGATTGCCGACGAGAAGTCTGCCATTCATAGAGTGCTGGACGAGTCGTTTGACATTCGGAACGTCGCCGTTTTGAGCCAACCCGCGACCATCCCCTCCAGCAGCGACCTGTCCGCCTCCCCAGCAGACATCCTCAGCTACAGCGATACCGAGGTTGTATTACGCGCCACCGCCGTGCGCGCCGGGCTGCTTGTATTGGGCGATCAAGCTTATCCCGGCTGGCAGGCTTGGGTGGATGGCCAGCCCGCTGATGTGCTGACCGCCAATGTTGTCTGGCGCGGCGTATTGCTCCAGCCGGGCGAGCACCAGGTGGAGTTCAAGTTCGCCCCAAGGTCTTTACAGATTGGGCTGGCCTTGGCGGCGGCCGGAATTGTACTGGCCGCTAGTTTGTGGGCTTTCGGCCGTTGGAAATCGAACGCATCGCCCGCCACCCACTAAACTTCTGATCACTTCGGTATGGCTTTCGAACCTCCAGCGCGCCCTTCAACGATGCCATCAACACTCCGACGAAAAAACCCGGTCACTGATCTGTTTGCCAGCCTTGCTATCATTGGCCTGGCCTTGTGGCTGCGTCTCGCGAACTTATATGGTATGCCCGTCTTCATCGATGAGAGCAACCACTTGGCCTGGGCGCAGGCCTTCGCCCAACAGCGCCCCGACTATCCCTTCTTAATGGATGGCAAGTTTTTATTGGGCGTATTGCTGGCACAATTCCAGGTAGTCCACGGCAGTCCGTTGTGGCAAGCGCGAGCTGGTCTGGGGATCATTTCTACGCTGAGTTGCGCCGCCAGTATCGCGCTTGGACGCCGGCTGGGTTCGCGCCAAGCGGGGTTGTTGGCTGGGCTGCTTTATGCGCTCTTGCCCTTCGCCGTATTCCACGAGCGGCAAGTATTGGCCGACCCGCTCATGGCCCATTTCGGCGCCGTCTGGCTCGTTTTCATTCCGAAGTTGGCCCGGAAAAAATGGGCCAGGTATGCGCTACTGCTCGCGACTGTACTGGCGGGCGCAATTCTGGCGAAACTGACAGCCGTGGTTTATATCGTCCCACTGATTGCTGCGGCATGGCTCTTACGGTCGAGCCCTCACGATCGGCATCGGATGGTAGTCCGCTGCGCGCTCGTTCTGGGCCTGGCCGGCTTGCTTGTGCTGGTAGTCCTCGCGAGCCTATCACACCAATTGGGCTACAACGACAATTCACTCACCAGCCAGCAGGTCGGTTTCGTCGGCTGCCCAGCCTTGCTCTGTCACGGCAGTTGGAGCGAGCAAATGGCCGATCTGCGTCTGGCAGCCGGGATTGCCATTCCTGCTATCCCGATTTATTTCGGTTGGCCACAACTCGGCCTGGCCTGCCTGGCCTGGCGTGTGGGCCCGCGACGTTTTGGCCGGGAAACCGCGTGACTATCCTGGTCAGCGCTGGCGATGTTGCTGGTTTTCCTGTCCACAGCTCGCAGCGCGCCGCCCCGCTACTATAGCTTCATGGCGGTGCCGGTAACGGTCCTGGCGGCCAGCGCTCTGGCGACAGTCTCGAGTTGGCGGTTTTCGTTCGGTGGGCCTCGTCTAGCCCTGCATAGCCTCGGATAATTGCTGGCAGTCGGGCTAGCCTTGCAAACTGGCGCTTATGTAGGGCCGAGAGTCCTCGCTCCCAAACAAGCTCAGCTACCGGAAATCGACAAATGGCAGTATTTTACCGGCCGGCCGGCCGGCACTGGCATTGATCAGGCTGCCCTTGCTGACATATTGGCGCAACCGGCCTCCCTGCCGCCTTTGGTGATTGCAAAGCTCACCTATACCAATGCCCTGGCCGCCTACTTTGATCGGTCCCGGGTCAAGATGTTGACCTGGCAGGACGATTGGGCGCCAGACCTGGCCAAAGCCATGCTCTCCGCGCAGACGACCTATGTTGTCGAGGTCGTGCCGCGTGACACACCTGTCGCGAACGAGCCCCTCCCAGGCGTGGCGACCGCCTTGCTCGCCAGCTATGCTCGGCGCAACG
>JAYTFQ010000283.1:0-4478 GCA_043734225.1 Anaerolineales bacterium
TACGCTGGGCCGGTGTTGGCCAGCCATAGCAATTGCCGCGCCCTGGTGCCGCATCAGCGCCAATTCTCTGACGATCAAATCGGCGCCATTCTGGAACGCGACGGCGTCATCGGCGCCGTGCTCGATGCCTGGATGCTGCAGCCCGGCTGGTCCATTGGCCATGACAACAACCTGGCTCGGCCGCAGGTGGGTCTGGCGGATGTGGTCGAACATATTGATCATGTCTGCCAGTTGGCCGGCGACAGCGCGCATGCCGCCCTGGGCAGCGATCTGGACGGCGGCTTTGGCCGCGAGGCCTCGCCGTGTGACCTGGATACCATCGCCGACCTGCAGAAACTGCGCGGACTGCTGGGCCAGCGCGGCTACAGCGAGCAAGACGTGGCCGCCATCCTGCACGGCAACTGGATCCGGCTACTTCGCCAGAGCTGGGGCTGACGCCTACCGTGCGCATCCCCCCGGTAGACGCGTTGTCGTTTTGGCTCGGCTTTGTCGTCGCCGCGCTGCTGGCGGTGGCCGCCTATCGTTTCCGCCATCGCCTGGCCGCGGCGCGCAGCCGGCTAGCGGGCAGCCTTTCGGCCGGGCGCGACTTCTTTGCCTCTGGCACTGAACGGCTGGTGCGGCAAGACACAATCCGCTTTGCGCAGACCTCGCATCTGGCCGGTTCGTTGTTCGCGCTCGAGGATATTCAACTTCCGCTGCGCCTGCTGCCCCTCCCCTCACCCTATGATCCGACCGCGCCTCCGGCCGATCCTGACATCAATAGCGTCATCCCGGTCATGCCGGAATGGCCCGACCTGGCAGCCATCTATCGCGCGCCGGGCCTGTCGCCGTCCGAAGCCCTGGCTGGCGGCAGCAATCTGCTCGTCATCGGCGGGCCAGGCGCAGGCAAGACCACGCTGCTGGCCCATCTGGCTACGCGTGTGTCGCTGGAAGACCTGACGCTATTCGGCCAGACGAGCACACCGATATTTATTCACGCCGCCGATCTGGCCCTGCCGCTGGCAGCCGGCGCGGATGTTGACCAACCGCTGATTGCCGCCGCTCAGGCCCGTGCCAGCGCCCTGACCAGTCCCCGGCTGCCGCGCCACCTGCGCCAACGACTTCGCGACGGCCGCTGCGCCATCCTGCTGGACGGGTTTGATGAGCTTGGCCCGGCCCAGGTGGCCGAGGTGGCCGGCTGGCTGGCCCAGTTCCAGGCGGCCCACAAGCAGCATCGCATCGTCGCTGCCGCCGGCCTCAGCGGTTATGGCCCACTGCTGCGGCTGGGCCTGGCGCCGGTCATGCTCGCGCCTTATGGCCGCGAGGATTTTCATGATCTGATCCGCAAATGGGGCAGCGCCTGGGATAAGCTGGTGCGCGCCAGCCGGCGGCGCAGCGCGGCCGATACCGACGCGCTGCTGATTATGGGCTGGCTGGCCAACGGCAACCAGGGCCGCACGATTTTTGAAGTGACCCTGAAGATTTGGGCCGGCTTCGCCGGCGACGCGCGCGGCAAGCGGCCAGTCGATTGGCTGGAAGCCTATATGCTCCGTCACGGTGTTAAAGCCCAAGGCCAGCAGGCGTTGGGCCGGCTGGCGACGCTGCTGCTGGATCGCGAAGACAGCGGGCCCATCACCTGGGCCGAATCCGTCACGATGCTTGACGCTCTGCTGCCTGGCCCCGCCGGTCGGATCGACGGCGAGGATTTTCTGGCGGACCTAACGGCCCGTCGCTTGTTGGCTCGCCACCGAGATCAGGTTACCTTTCAGCACCAGTTGGCCGCGGCCTATTGCGCAGCGCGGGCCGCCGCTGACGAGCCGGCGACCGTGGCGCCGGGCCAATCGCATGGCTGGTTGCGGGCTCTGTACTTCTACGCCGCTCTGGGCGAGCTCACGCCGATTGTCGCCCGTTACCTCAGCCTGGCGCCAGACTTGCTGCAGAGTGACTTGCTGACCACAGCCCGCTGGGTGCGCGATGCCCCGCCAACCGCCCGCTGGCGCGCCGAAGTGTTCCGGCGCTTGACGCGGCTGCTGATCGACGCCAATCAGCCACTCGACCTGCGTCAAAGCGTCTTGGGGGCTTTTGTAGCCGCGAATGACGCCAGCATCAGCGCCCTTTTCCGGCAGGGGCTGGCCGCCGACACCGATCCGCTGCTGCGCTGGATGGCCACGCTGGGCCTGGGCAGCCTGGGTGAGGACGCGGCCACGGTGTCCATCGCTTCGCACTTCACCGACACTCAGCGCGAGGTGCGCTGGGCGGCGGCGTTAGCGCTGAGCGCAATGAGCAACGAAACCGCCACGCAAGCGCTGGGACAGGGCTTGCTGGTAGGTGACGACGACCTGCGCCGGGCGTGTGCCGAGGCGCTGGCGCGGCTGCCCGAGGACGGCCATGCCATGTTGCGGGAAGCCATTGCCCACACTGACGTAAGCGTACGGCGCGCCGGGGTATACGGGCTGGCAGCCACGCGCGCCGATTGGGCGCTGGCCATTCTGCAGCAGGTGCAGCACACCGAGCAGCAATGGCTCGTGCGCAGCGCCATCCAGGATATGCTGGCTCAGTGGCAAGACGCTTCGGCCCGCGCACCGAAGCCGCTCAGCGCGCCGGATGCCACCGGCTGGCTGATCGCCTGGGCGGCCGAGCAAGGCCAGGGCGTGCCGCCCGGCCGCGGCGCCTTCGACGTGCTGCTGCGCGCGCTGGCGGACGGGGATGATCACACCCGCCGCGCCGCGGCCGATTTTCTGGGGGCGCTGGGCGAGCCCGAGTCCGCCCGCAGCTTATATCCGCTGCTGCAAGACAAGAGCTCCGACGTGCGCGCCAGCGCCTTCCGCGCCCTGGCGCGCATCGCCGCCGGCAGCGGCCAGCGCCTGGCTGCCCCGGCCTGAACCACAATCCCTATCGCATCCGATCTAGCCGTCATTCGTAATGGTAAGCCGAACACCACCCAGCCGCGCGCCGTGGTCATTGTTGGCGCGGGCCTGGTCGGCTTGCGCGCAGGCTATGATTGACTGCGCGAGGCCGCGTCCATCAATACCGAGAGCCTGGCCTAGCGCAACAGCACCTCACCCTGCCCCGGCCGCACCTCGCCGATCAGGTGCGCGGCCTCGCCCGAGGCCTCCAGCCGCCCCACCAGCTCCGACAGATTCTCAGCCGCCACGCTAATCAGCAGCCCGCCCGACGTCTGCGGATCGTGTAGCAAGCGCATTTCCCAATCGGCCAGCCCTAGACCGGGCGCCAGACTCACCCAACGCGAGTAGAAGGCCTCGTTGCGCTCGGAGCCGCCGGGGAAAATCCACTGCTCGGCGTACCGGCGCACCTCCCCAATCCAGGCCAATTGCGAATAGTCCAGCGCCAGGCTCACCCCTGCCAGGTGCGCCATTTCATGCATATGCCCCAGCAAGCCAAAGCCAGTCACATCGGTCAGACCATGCACGCCGGGAGTGGCCTGCGCGGCTTCGCTGGCCAGGCGATTGAGATGCGTCATGCTAGCGATGACGGCCTGCAGATCCGCTTCGGCCACCACCCCCTGCTTATGCGCCGTGGTCAATACGCCGGTGCCCAGGCGTTTGGTCAGCACCAGCCGGTCACCAACTTGCGCGCCGCCTTTGGCCAGGATGCGTTTAGGGTGCACTAGCCCGGTGACAGCCAGGCCGTATTTCGGTTCCGTGTCAGTGACGGTATGTCCGCCGGCAATCACCCCTCCTGCCTCGCGCACCTTCTCCGCCCCGCCGCGCAAGATTTCGCTCAGCACTTCGGTGGGCAAGTCGTCCGGGAAAGCAGCCAGGTTGAGAGCAAACAGCGGCCGGCCGCCCATGGCATAGATATCGGACAGGGCGTTGGCGGCCGCCACCGCCCCAAAGGTATACGGATCGTCCACGACCGGCGGAAAGAAATCGGCCGTCTCGACAATGGCCTGCTCGTCATTTAAACGATAAACGGCCGCGTCATCGGGCAAACCGAGACCGACCAGCAAATCGGGATAATCTTCAAGCTGGAACATTCCAGCGAGCGGGCGCAAGACTTGCGCCAAGGCTTCAGGGCCTAGTTTGCTGGCTCAACCCGCGCACGAAGCGAGGGTGGTCAGGCGTATTCGCCGGCCAGTGCTCATGCTGCCTCCTGACTTCTGACGTGCGCCCATTATATCGCCGCTCTCGCAGTATAATCGGCCGTGATGACCGGGCGCGGACGCATGTCAAAGCTCGAAGCACGCATGGAGTCACTGGTGGAGGGCACCTTTGCGCGCCTGTTTGCCGGTCACGTCCACCCGCGCGATGTGGCCCTTCAGTTGGCCCGCGCGCTGGAGGATAGCGCGGCCGCGGGGGAGCCGGGCACCCTGTACCACGTGCGCCTGAACCCCGCCGACGCGCGCGACCTGTTGGCTGACCACCCCGACCTGGCCGAGCAGTTAGGGCGCGAGCTGCTGGCGCTGGCACGCGAGGCTCACCTGACTCTGGCTCAACCGCCGCAGGTAAGCGTGGAAGCCGAGCCAAGCCGGCCGGCGC
>JAYTFQ010000284.1:0-1965 GCA_043734225.1 Anaerolineales bacterium
CAACGATAATCTCTCGGCCCTGGTGGCCAACCTGGTGGATGCTGATCTGCTGCTGCTGTTGACCGACCAGGATGGCCTGTTCACGGGCGACCCGCGCCGTGATCCTTCTGCCCGGCTGCTGCCCGAGGTGGCCGCCGGCGAGATACCGCCTGAGCTGTGGGCCGCCGCCCGCCCGCCGGCTGGTGCCCTGGGCGTGGGTGGCATGATCACCAAGCTGCAGGCGGCTGACCTGGCCCGCCGCGGCGGCACCACCACCATCATCGCCCACGGCGCCGCGCCCGAGGTCGTCCTGCGCGTGGTGCGCGGTGAGACCCTGGGCACGCGCTTCTTGCCCTCTGGCACGGCCCTGGCCAGCCGCGAGCGTTTCATCTGGTCCGGCTGGGATGGGCAGGGCCGTCTGACCATCGACGCCGGGGCGGTGGCGGCCCTGGGCGCCGGCAGCAGCCTGCTGCCGGTGGGCATTGCCGGCCTGGCGGGCGCCTTCGAGCGCGGCGACACGGTGGCCATTTTTGACCCGGCCGGCCGCGAGCTGGCGCGCGGGCTAGTGAACTACGATGCCGGCGACCTGGCGCGCATCCGCGGGCAGCGCTCAGACCAGATTGAAAGTATTCTTGGTTATTCATACGGGGATGAGGCCATTCATCGCAACCAGCTCGTCCTGCGTCACACGCTAAGCGATCGCGAGGTGAACTGATGGATCTCAACAGTATGGGCCGCCAGGCGCGCCAGGCGGCCCGCCGGATGGCCTTGACCTCTGACGCCGACCGCCGCCGCGCGCTGGTGGCGCTGGCCGCCGGGCTGGGCGCGCAGCAGGCCGCCATCCAGGCCGCCAATGAACAGGACATCCAGATGGCGCGCCAGGCCGGGCTGACCCCGGCGCTGATCGACCGGCTGACCCTCACCCCGGCGCGTTTGCAGGGCATGGCCGACGATGTGCGGACGGTGGCAGGGCTGCCCGACCCGCTGGGCACCCGCTTTGACGAGCGCACCCTGCCAAATGGCCTGCGCGTGCGCCGGCAGCGCGTGCCCATTGGCGTGCTGGGCGTTATCTACGAATCGCGCCCGAACGTTACGGTGGACGTGGCCGCGCTGGCCATCCGCACCGGCAACGTCGCCATACTGCGCGGCGGCAAAGAGACCATCCGCTCCAACCAGGCGCTTATGGCTGTGGTTCAGGCGGCGTTGGCCGAGGCCGCTCTGCCGGCCGCGGCGGTGCAGTTCATCGACGATCCCGACCGGAAATACCTCGGCGAGCTGCTGCGCCTGAACGATTACGTGGACCTGATTATCCCGCGCGGCGGCGCGGCCCTGCACGATTTCTGCCGCGCCAACAGCAATATCCCGGTCATCACCGGCGGCATGGGCATCTGCCACCTGTATGTGGACGAGAGCGCCAACCTGGCCGCGGCGCTGCCGGTCATCCGCAACGCCAAGGTGCAGCGCCCGTCCGTGTGCAACGCGCTGGATACCTTGCTGGTGCACCGGGCCGTGGCCGCCGATTTTCTGCCGCAGGTGGTGGCCGCGCTGGCCGATGACGGCGTCACCTTTCGGGCCGAGCCGCGCGCGCTGCAGGCGCTGGGTGACGGCCAGCCTCCGGAACTGGTGGCCGCCGCCGGCAGCGATGATTTCGATACCGAGTGGATGGCGCTGGTGCTGGGTTTGAAGGTGGTGAATGGGCTGGACGAGGCCATGGACCACATCGCCGCGCACAGCACCGCCCATTCCGATGGCATTTTGACCCAGACCGTGCCCAACGCCGAGCGCTTCGTGGCTGAGGTCGATTCGGCCGTGGTCTACGTGAACGCCAGCACGCGCTTCTCCGACGGCGCGCAGTTGGGCCTGGGCGCCGAAGTGGCCGTCAGCACCCAGCGCCTGCAGCGCGCGCGTCTCGGCCCGAAAGGTGACGCCGTCATCGGCCAGCGCGGCCACCACCTGCGGCAGAAAATCGGCGGCCACGGCCCGGTG
>JAYTFQ010000285.1:0-1625 GCA_043734225.1 Anaerolineales bacterium
ATCGATTGGAGCTACGAGCTGCTCACGGAGGGCGAGCGCGCCTTGCTGCGCCGGCTGTCGGTGTTTGCCGGCGGCTGGACCCTGGAGGCAGCGGAGCAAGTGATGGGTGAGCCACAGGCGCTGGATTGGTTGGCCCAATTAGTCGTCAAGTCGCTGGCGCAGTCCACCCAGCCGCCCGGCGAGGAAGCACGCTTCAGCATGCTGGAAACCATACGGCAATATGCCCAAGAAAAGCTGGCGGCGGACGGCGAGAGCAAGTTGGCCCACCGGCGGCACCTGGCCTATTGCCTGGCCCTGGCCGAAGCGGCCGCGTCTGAGCTGCGCGGCCGCGGCCAGTCGGATTGGCTCAACCGCCTGGACCGCGAGAACGACAATCTGCGAGCGGCGCTGGGTTGGGCCATCCAGCAAGACGAGGCGGAATCAGCCTTGCGACTGGCGGGTGCTCTGACCTATTTTTGGATAATTCGCTGGAACTTGGAGGAAGGCCGCCGTTGGCTGGCAGCCGCGCTGCATCTGCCGGCGCGCCCTGGCGCGCCTGGACCCAGCGCCTGGCAGGCGCGGGCGCTTTTGGGGGCGGGCTGGCTGGCGTTGGAGAATGACCCGAGCCCCAGCCGGCCCTGGGCGGAGCGGGCGCTGGCGGTTTATCGGGAACTGGGGGACAAAGCTGGCATGGCGTTCGCCCTGTGGCTGCAGGCCGGGCAGCGCCGGTCAGCCAGGGACTACGCGGGCGCCAATCAGCAGTATGCCGAGGCTTTGGATCTCTGGCAGAAGGCGGAGGACAGTTGGGGTGCGGGATTCTGTCTGCTCCAAATGGGCCAGGCGGCTGGCGACATGGGGAATAGCGCCAAAGCGCAAGAGTGCTACCAGCGCAGCGTCGAGATATGGCGCGAGGTGGGTGACCGCTGGCAATTGCTGTCGGCGCTGGGGGACCTGGCCTTTCGAGTCTGGATGGACGGCGACGGCGCGCGCGCGCGGGCCATCCTGGAGGAAAGCCTGACTGCCTTTGACGAGCTTGAGGACAACCGTTGGATCTTGTTGCTCAACCATCTGACCTACATTTCAATTATTTTGGGCGATTATGCTCGCGCCGGTGTCACGGCGCGCAGCTTTAATTATGTGTACGGCGGCCAACGCAGCAATGCCATCGGCCGGGTGTACCTGGGCCAAATCGACTTGTTGCAGGGCCGCCTGCCCGAGGCGCAGGCGCACCTGGCGGGCGCGTTGCAGAGTTTTCGAGACATCAACCAACCGGGTTGGTCGCAATGGGTTGGGCCCTGGCTGGCGGCGGTCGCCTACCGGCAAGGCGACCTGCAGCGGGCCAAGGCGCTGATAAATGACAACGCGCTGATATATTGCAACTCGAACATGAATGACATCGATGATCCGGATAGAGAAGACGAAGACCGACGCTTTCCGCTGCTCGTTCTCGGGGACATCGCCCGCGTGCAAGGCGAGCCGGCGATGGCGGCCGGGTACTACACGCGCAGCCTGAAGATACTGCTCCACCTGTCCAACCAGCCGGAAGTGCCTGACCGTTTGGAAGGCTTCGCCAAGCTGGCCGCTGCAGGTGGGCAGTCCATGCGTGCCGCGCGCCTGTTTGGCGCCGCCGCGGCGCTGCGCGAGCG
>JAYTFQ010000286.1:0-5742 GCA_043734225.1 Anaerolineales bacterium
GGCTGTCCCAGGGACCGCTGAACTTGTAGCCATCGCGCGCCGGCGGGTTAGCGCCATCAGAGGTGGGCGGCAAGTTGGTGCCGTTGGAGTGCGTGCCGATGCAGTCGGCATAATCAAGGCCGCCGGCATCGATGAACTTGTTGAGATAGGTCACGTCGTCGATGACGATCGGGCGGCCGGCCGGCTGGCAGTCGGGGAATTTAACATTGCAGTTGACGCCGGTGGGCGAGAGCGCGCCGGAGATAACAATAATGCGCTGGTCCTTGGCCTTGACGGAGGCGTAGGCCGTCCTCAGCAAGGCCACGTAATCGGTGGCATTCACGCCGGCCGCGGTGTTCCATTCGCGCTCGAGGTTCTCTTCGTTCCACACCTCGATCGCCCCCACTCGCCCAGGGTAACGGGCAATGATTTTGACCAGAAAGTCGGCGTATTTTTGCGGGTCGTCGGGCGGGGCTTCCTGCCCCTGGTCGGCGGGCAGCGGGTTGGCCTGGCTCCACACTGGCGCGGCCACCACCGACAACATCACGCGCAAGCCCTTCTTGCAGGCCTGATCCATGGCGCCGTCGAGCACGTCCCAAAAGATGCCCGTCGGCTCCTTTTCCAGGTCATACCAGCGAACCTGCATCTTCACCCAGTTGAACCCCAACTTTTCGGGGATGACGCCCAGCCAGAAGCTGTTGTCACCGACAAATACGTGGCTTTGAATGCCGTAGGCAAAGCCCGAATCGGGCACGGGACGGAAATTGCAGGCCGGCTGATTTTTAACCGCCTGGGTGGGCGCGGCCGAAGCAGAGGCGGCGGCGGTGGCCGGCAGCGACGGCGCGGTGGCCGGCAGCGACGGCGCGGTGGCGGTGAGCACGGGGCGGGTGGGCAGCACGGTTTTGGTGGGGGTGGCGGCGGGCGTGGCGCCGGCAAGGCCGCCCAGCGCCCAAAATAGCCCGCCAAACACACACAGGCCCACCACGCACGTGAGGCCCAGCCACAGCCCAATGAGCAGCGAGGTATTCGTCCGCGTACGCCTGGGTTTGGAGGTGGTCATTTTATTGAATGGTGACCGCAATCGAATTAGAAAGCCGAACCCAGGTGCCGCCCGATTTGCAGACGTCATGGCTCTGGTAGCAGATGCCCAGATATACCTGATAGGTGCCGGGATTGGGGAAGTTGATGTGGTCTTTCCAATCCAGCACTTTGCCTGGCTGGAGTACATCATGCCAGGAGTCGGCCGTGACGCCTGAGTCGGTATGCCCAGCCAGGATGCCATAGCCACTGATGGCGCTGCCGGTCGTGTTCACCACCTTGAATTCGAAGAACAGGCTTTCATTGGGGGCCCCGGTCGTCTTGGGCATTGTCCACAACTGCGTCTCAATTCCGCCGGCGCCCTGCACGCTGGGCGTGTTGGTGGCGGCGGGTGGTGGCGGCGCCGCGCTGGTGTTGGTGGCCGGGACGCCGGTGGCCGCCGGCGGCGGCGCGGCGGGTTGCACCACCGGCAAGTCATTGATGTTGCCGCCAAACGTCGCCACCAGGGCAGACACCCAACCGGTGCCGTTAGGACCGGCGGCATAACTGATGGCAAACCACTGAGACGTGCTATCACGTCCAATGACGGGCGCGGTGTCGCCCACGTTGATGCCGCCAATCGTCCCATAGGTCAGCCCGGGCCCAGTGCGGACATTGGCGGGCCTGGTTATGGTGATGAGCGCGGCCGAGGTGGGGCTGGCGGCGGACGTGGGACTGGCCGGAGGCACGGTGGCCGACGGCGCCTCGGTAGGGGCGGGAGTGGCCGTGGGCGGGCTCTGAGTGGTGGTGGGAATGAGCACCACCTGGGTGGAGACCACCGCCAGGCGCGTGGGGCTGGGCGCGGCGGAGGCCGTCAGGCCGGGACCACGCGTGAGCAGCACTACCCCCAACACCAGGAAACCAACGCCGATAACGGCCAGGACGAAGACGCCGATGACGGCCAGCAGGTTAGTGCGGTTGGGCGCAACGGGTGGCGGCGGAGGTGGATTGGTCATCGGGCGGGTTTGTCCTTGCGCTTCATTGCACGCTAATGTCAATTGCCCCAGACAACGTCTCCCAATCGCCGGAGGCGCCCCGGCAAGTGGGGTAGTCTGAGAAGCAGACACTCAAATATAGTTTGTAGCCGCCGGCGCTGCCCAGCCGGATGCCGTCTTCCCATGGGCCCTTGCAGCGATCGGTGGGGCCAACGCAGCCGGGGTCGATGCCCAGCATCCCATGCGCGGCCTGCTCCCCGCTCCAACTGGTTTGGAATTGCGCACCCCCGCCGTTCTTGACGGCCGTCACGCCCAACAGGCCATATGGCACGGGCTGGGTGGTATTGTTCTTGATCCACTCGACGAAACAAACACGCTCATTGACGGCAAACGTGACCTGGCTGCTGCACAGGTTCAACATGCCGCTGACCCCGTGGGCGCCGTTCACCAGCGTGCCGTTGGGGTTGCCGGCGGGCTTGGGCGTGGCGGTGAGAACCGGGGTGGCGGGCGCCGGCGGCGCGGCGACCACGGTCAATTGGCTCTTGTCACCATTGTAGGTGGAAATGCTGCTGTTGGCCGAAACCCAGCCTTGTCCGCCCGGCCCGTTCTTAAGGCTGACGACAAACCAGTCGCCCGTGGTGTTCCGGCCCAGCACTGGCGCCGTGTCGCCGGCCTTGAGGCTGCCGACCACCGGATAATTGGTGCCGGGCCCGCCACGGACGTTCACACCCTGCACAGTGGTCAGCAGGCCGCTGGTGACGGTGGGCGTGAGGCCGGCCGCGGTGGCGGTCAGACTGCCAGTGGCGGTGGCGGTCAGTGGAACCGCAGTGGCGGCCGTGGTTGCCGTTGCGGGAACAGCGGTGCTGGTGGGTGTGGCCGTCTGGGTCGCCGCGGGCGCCGGGGTGATGGTGGGCACCAGCACCACCCGGGTGGAGAGCGGCGGTAGCGTGGCGGTGCGCGACCCGGCCACAGCGGCGGGGTTCGAGCTGAGCATGACGACCGCGTAGATGCCCAACCCCAGCAGGCTAATGCCCACCAGCGCCAACACAAAGACGCCTATCAGCATGGGCAGCGAGTAGTCACGGCCGCCGGACGGGCCGTTGCCCGGAGGCAACGGGGGCGGCGCGGGGGGCGGGCTAGCTGGCCGCGGCGGGCTAGCTGGCGGCACCGGACTGACAGGCGTTGTGTCGCCGGCGGCTGCTGGTTCGGTGTGCGCGTCGAGCGGACCGATGGGCTGGGTTGGCAGATCGCTACCGGGCGTGTTCATGACCGCATCTATCTAGCGATCTGACGCGAAGCGGACGTGTCACTAGTGGACCACGCTTCCCAACGCCGAACAGGCCGGGCAAGAACCGTCCGGCCGGATGATGGCATAACCCGCTTGCGGATCGGCGCCATATTGCGTGAAGTCCACGTTGAAGACGACCATCAGCCGCACCTTGCCGCTGTTGCCGGCCAGGCTGGCGGTGCTGGCCAACCATTGGGCCTGGTCCGCCAGGGTGGTGCCCCCGGCCCAACTGAAGTAAGAGGGCAGCGCGGGATAGCCTTCGGAGGTGAGGTAACCCAACTCGGTGAAACACAGCGGGCGGCTGCCGCCAAACGAGCTGTAGTACAGGTCGACCATCGACGTGAAATAATATGAGTAGTGGTAGCCGCTCAGGGCGCTGCCGCTGGTCTGGTTGGGCGCGGTGGTGCCGTCATTAAAGTGAACGCCCATGCAGTCCATATAATTCGCTGCGCCGGCATCGGCCATCTGCGACAGGAACACATCGTCGTTGCAGAAATTCGGCGTGCAGCCCGCGCCGCCAGCCGCGCCGGTGGGCGAGGGCGCGCCAGCAATGACCATGGCGCCGCCGCCGCCTTTGATGGCGGCATAGGCCTGCTTAAGCAGCCCGGCATAACTCGCGCCGTTAATTTGGCCGGCGGCCCACTCACGGTCCAGGTTGGCTTCGTTCCAGACTTCAATGGCGTCGGCGCCTTGGGCCGAGATGCCGCCCACCCACTGGGCGTATTCGGGCCAGTAGGCCGGGTCAGCCGAGCGATCGTGATTGCCGAGCGCGCTGATGAGCACTTTGAAACCAGCCCCGTGGCCGGCGGAGATAAAACCGCTGGCGTCGCCGCCGTCGCGCACCTGGAACTTGACCCACTTCATGCCGGCCTGCTGCATCTGCGCGGCGTGGTTGATGCCGCCCGGCACCTGCCCGCCCAGCTCAAAGTTGCCGGCGCCGATGGGCGGCGGCGGCACAAACCCGCCACCACCGCCACCACCGCCACCGCCACCGCTGGAGGTTGGCTGCGGCGCCTGGGTGGGCTGGTTGGGGCCGGCGGTGGGGTTACCGTTCCCGGAAGGGATGTGTGAGGCGGTTGTGGTTGTGGGTGTGGCGGTGGGCGTGTTGGTGGGGGTGGGGGTGGAAGTCACCTCGGCCACCTGTACCGAGACGGAGCCCAGCGGCCCGGCCACACCCGGCTGCAAATTGGCCGAGAACTGGTATTGCCCGGCCGAAGGCGCGGTATAGACAAAGGGCTGGTTGGGCTGGGCGGTGGCCAGGGCCAGAATCCCCTGGCTGCCGCGCACCGTCCACATCAGCTCCGCGTGGGCTTCCACGTCCGCCTGAACCGCCGCTTTGTACTGAGAAATCGCATTCAACATATCGGCCGGCAGGTCGGGCGCGAGCAGGCCGCTCACGGCCACGCCGCCGAGCCGATATTTCTGGGCCAGGCTGAAGCGCTGCTGCAGGGTGGCGGCAGTGGTCAGCCACAGGGTGTGGTCGCCGCTGGCATCGCTAAAGTTGTAGCGAGCGGCAAACGCCGCCGGATCATAGGCCAGCGTCTGCACCCCGCCGGAGAGCTGCATCGAAATGGGCTCGCCCGGGTGCAGGGCTTCAGCCTGCTGAGCCAAGTGCACCGAGCCCAAGGGCGCCAGCGCCTGCGCCTGGCCAATCAGGCTGAATTTATCGCCCGACTGCTGCACGCTTTGGGCCGAGGTGAGCAAGCGCAAATTGGCGCGCGGCACTTCGCCCACGGCCCAATTCAGCAGCGCATCGGCCAGGCCGCTGCCAAAGGCGGTGGGGTCATCCGCCACCGGCACCAACAGGGCATCGGCCGCGCTGCCTAACGCGCGCCAATCGTAGCCGCCGGTCTGAAAAGTATTTTGGCTGTGTTGGGGGGCGGGCACCTGCACAAACAGCCCCTTGCCCTGGCTGTGCAACTGGGCGGCCACATCGGCCACGAATTGGGCAAAGGCGGGGCCCAAATCGGGCGTGACGCCGGTGTAGTTGAGCGCCACGCCATCGTAGCCGCCGGAGACCGCAAAAGCCACCAGGTTCTCCAGATGCTTCTGGCGCGCGGCGGCATCGCCGAGCACGGTGGCCAGCACGCCGGGCGGGTCGGTGATGACCGGGTAAGCCCCAAAGCCCTGGTGCAGGGTGACGCCCGGCACCTGGCCGCCCAGGCTGCCATAGGCTTGCAGCAGCACACCGTCCAACAGCACGGCGTTCACCGCCTTGGCGGCAGCCGGGGTGAGGGTCTGGCCGGGCTCAAGCACGGTGAGCGCCAGCGGTGGCACGGCCGCGGCTTCAAACAAGCCCAGCACGCTGGGCGGCTGGCTGACCGTGGCCACCAGTTGGCCGCCGCTGGCCTGGGCAGGCAGGAACTGCCATTGCTTGCCGTCCCAAGAATAGAGATCGTAGCTGGTTGAACTGCTGCCAGCCGGCAGCACCACGGCCACAAAGACCTGATTGGGCAAGTGCCC
>JAYTFQ010000287.1:0-1950 GCA_043734225.1 Anaerolineales bacterium
GAATGCGGGGCGTCGTGGCGTTCAGCTGACGCCACGACGCCCCGCATTCGTTTTCGGGCCTAACGCTTAGGGGGTGTTTGGTCCGGCAGCATCACGGTAAACGTGGTCCCCTGGCCGGGCTGGCTCTCCACCCGCAGCGTGCCGTGGTGCAGGTCCACGATCTTTTTGACGATGGACAGCCCCAGCCCGTTGCCGGCCTCGCTGGGCCGGCGGGCCTTGTCGCCTTTGTAGAAGCGCTCGAAGATGTGCGCCTGGTCGTCCGCGGCAATGCCGCTGCCGCTGTCGGCCACGCTCACTTCCGCGCCGGCCGCCGTGCGGCGGGCGGCCACCCGCACGCAGCCGCCGGCGGGGGTGAACTTGATGCTGTTGTGGATCAGGTTGATCCACACCTGGCTGAGCCGGTCTTCGTCGGCGGTCAGGCTCACCTCGTCCAGCGCAGCCTCCAGCTCCAGGCCCTTGGCCATCCACTGCGGCTCGCAGGCCAGGATCAGCGCGCGCAATTGCTTATCCAGCCGGAAGGGTTTCGGGTCGAGCGGGAACTGGTCCGAGTCGAGCGTGGCCAGCGCCAGCAGGTTGTCGCTCAGCTTCGACAGGCGCATGCTCTCGGTCTCGATGATGCTCAGATAGTGCTGGCGCGTCTCGGGGCTCAGGTCTTGCTCTTGCAGCGCGCGGGCAAAGCCGCGGATGCTGGTCAGCGGCGATTGGATCTCGTGCGAGACGTTCGAGACGAACGCCAGGCGCATCTGCTCCATCTCATTCAACTGCTCGGCCATGTTGTTCACCCCGCGCACCAGGTCGCTCACCGGGTCGCCGGCGGTGCTGTGCACCGGCAGGCGGGTGCTGAAGTCGCCCTGGGCGATGCGGTTCATGGCCTGCAGGATGGGCGCGAACCAGTTCACCCGGCGCGTCTGAAAGACTCGCGCGATGCTGAACAAGATCAGCCCCAGGATGAAGAAGGCCAGCAGGGTGTTAATCACCTGGGCCAGCATGGGCGGCGGCTGGCCCAGGCGCTGGTAGAGCAGGCCGGTGAGGATATAGGCCAGCAGCGCGGTGACAGCCAGCATGCAGAACACGGCCGTCAAGCCGCCCAGCATCCGCAGGGTGGTGGGCCACTTGCCGCCGGCTCCGTGCCGTATCATGCCTGGGCTCCCAAGCTTCCGGCTTGGGCCTCCAGCCGGTAGCCCAGCCCGCGGATGGTGCGGATGCGGAAGGCGTGCGCCGCTTCGGGGAAGCGCTCGCGCAGGCGGTTGATGTGCACGTCCAGGGTGCGCTCGTTGCCCTCGTAGTCGTAGCCCCAGATGTTTTCGATGAGCTGCTCGCGCGCCAGGGTCTTGCCGGCGTAGCTGGCCAGCTCGAACAGCAGGTCGAACTCTTTCAGCGGCAGCGCCAGGCTTTGGCCGTTGGCGGTCACTTCGTGTGTCTTGCGGTTCATCACCAGGTCGCCCACGGTTACCGTCTGCGAGTGGGCGATGCGGTAGCGCTTGAGCAGCGCCTTCACCCGCGCCACCAGCTCCAGCGGCTCGAAGGGTTTCACCAGGTAATCATCGGCGCCCAGGCCGAAGCCCTTAATCTTCTGGCTGGTCTCGCCCCGGGCGGTGAGCATCAGCAGCGGCACGCCGAAGTCGCGCTCGCCGCCGTTCAGCTCGCGCGCCAGCTCCCAGCCGTCCATATTGGGCATCATCACGTCCAGGATCACCAGGTCGGCCTTCACCGTCGCCAGCCGTGCCAGGGCCTCGCGGCCGTCGCCGGCCTCGTACACGTCAAAGCCCTCGTTGCGCAGAAAGACGCCCACCAGCTCGCGGATGTGCGGATCGTCGTCCACCACCAGAATCTTGCTCATGGGAAGAAGGATACAACAGTCCCGTAAACCCAGGATAAACCGCATATTTACCGCGGAGCATGCGGAGCGCGCGGAGAAAGGCGGAAGGGAGAGACTGAGAGTCTTGGAAA
>JAYTFQ010000288.1:0-3812 GCA_043734225.1 Anaerolineales bacterium
AATCCCTCAATGCCTTCCCCGTCAAGTGAATAAACACATCTTCCAGGCTGGGGTAGACACCTTCATATTCACAATGTGCGAGCCGCCTCGCCCGAGGGCTTCGATGACGGCCGGCAGCACCGCGCGGCCGTCGTCGGCCTGCAGGCTCACCTCCCAGACCGAATCGGTACCCAGGTAGCGCGCGGCCAGGCGATCCACCCCGGGCAGGCGTTCCAGGGTCTCGGCCATCTGCGGGCGGTAGCCGGCCACCTCGAAATGCAGCGCATCCTTCTGCGCGATGCGCTGCTTCAGCTCAGCCGGCGTGCCCAGGGCGATGATGCGGCCCTGGTCGATGATGCCGATACGGTCCGAAAGCTGGTCGGCCTCTTCCATGTAGTGTGTCGTCAGCAGGATGGTGTGGCCTTCACCCCTCAGCTCGGTCACCAACTCGCGCACACGGCGGGCTGCCTGCGGGTCCAGGCCCAGCGTGGGCTCGTCAAACAGCAGGATCGGCGGACGGGCCAGCAGGGCGCGCGCCAGCACCACGCGCTGCTTCATGCCGGTGGAATAGGTCTCCACCAGATCATTGGCGCGCGCCGACAGCTCCATGCGCTCCAGCAGGTCAGTGATGCGCCGGCGCGCCACCTCCGGCGGAATGTGATACAGGGCGGCGAAGTAGGCCAGGTTCTCGCGCGCGGTCAGCTTCCAATAGATGCTGCGCTCGCCGGCCAGCACAGTGCCCAGGTTCTGGCGCACCAGGCTGCCCTGGCGCTGCACGTCAAAGCCGGCCACGCGCGCCGTGCCGCTGGTCGGCTCCAGCAGCGTGCACAGCATGCGGATGGTGGTCGATTTGCCGGCGCCGTTGGGGCCCAGCAGGCCAAAGACCTCGCCGCGCGGCACTTGCAGGCTGACCCCGGCCACGGCGGTAAACCAGCGCGGCTCGCGGCGCGGGCCAAACGGCCATGGGCGCCGGCTGCCGCCTGCCGCCCGCTTCGCGGGCGCGTCGTCAGCCTGCGCGCCTTCGGCTTCCTCGGCCGGGGCGCGTTTCTGCACAAACCGCTTCATCAGGTTGTCGGCTTCGATGGCCCACTCGGGCATGGCGACCTCGCTTATTTTGAAAACAGGAACATAAAGCCGGGCTGCGTGACGCGCGCCGGGCACGAGACGGGGCAGCGCCCCATCTCTACTACAGTAATGATAGGTTTGTAAGTGTGAACGTTTCTAGCGTTTGAGCGTGGTCAGGGCTTCATCCACGCTCAGTTCGCCGCGCGCCAGGCGATCGATGACGTCCATCCGGTCTGGCGAGCCAGGGTTGTCGCCCGCCATATCCGGCGTGGCCGCTTCGCGGGGGGCCGGCGCTGGCTCGGTACCGGCCGGGCTTTCCGGCGTCACCAGGTGCAGGTCGCCTGAGACGCTGTGGAAGCGGATGTCCGGCCCGGCGCTGTCGCCAAAGGCCACCCGTGTCCAGCCGCCGCGCGCCTGGTGGCGGCTGGCTGGCAGGCTGGTGCGCAGCCCTCCACTGAGCGAGCGCATGTCCACCTGGCAAGCCGCCGCCGAAGGCATGGCCAGCCACGCGTCGCCAGACACGCTGTGGAAGTGATAAGGGCCGGCGCCCAGGGCCGATTGCAGCCGCACCTGGGCGCTGACGCTGTTGGCGGCGATGCCCGGCACAAATGAGTCGGCCAGGATGATGTCGCCGGAAACGGTCTCCGCCGTCAGGCTGTCCTCCAGCCGGATCTGGGCGCCGGTGACCGGCCCGCTGACCGTGTTGAGGCGCAGGCGCCCGCTGAGCCCTTGCAGATCGATTGGGCCCGAAACCGAGCGCAGCGCGAACTCTCCCGCCAGGCCTTGCAGCCGCGCCGGCCCGCTGACAGTGGCCACCTCCACCTGGCAGGAATTGGGCAGACGGATGGTGTAGTCCACCCGCGCCGGGCCGTGGTGGCTCGGGTGAAAGAGCCGGGCGATCAGGTCTTCCAGATAGTGCGTGATGACCGAGACCCGGCCCTCGGCGTCCTGGCTGATTTCGATTTCGGTCTGGTTGGCGCCCGGGCCGGGGTGCTTTTGGGCGCGCACGCTGATGACGCCCTCCTCGCCCGGGGCAATGTCGATCTGGCCGTCCACGTTGTGCACGGTCAGCCGCGCCAGGCGGCTGACTGGAAAGCTGCGTTTGATTTCATTCACGTCTGTCACGTTGTCTGTCACGGTGTCTTTCATCGTGTCTCTCCTGGCGCGTAAATCGGCGCCTCTGTCTCAACCGGGGCCGCGCGCTGCGCCGCGGCCTGCTATTCCAAATGCACCAGCGCGGGCAAGAAGAAACCCGCCGCACCCATCAATACCCCCACCCCGCCCGCCAGCAAATACCAACTCTGCACGCCGAACGCGTCGGCCACGGGCCCGGCCACCAGCAATCCCAGCGGCACCATGGCGGTGGCCAGCGCCGTCGTCAGCGAGAACACCCGTCCCTGCATATCCGGGGCGACGGTGGCCTGCAGCATGGCCATGATTGGCCCGTTGGTCATCATCCACAACTTGGCGATCGGCGCCAGCACGATGCCCGGCAGCATAGCCGCCAGGCTGGCCGTAGCCAGCACCGTGGCGGAGTGGGTGCGGCTCGTCAGCCACCAGACCAGCGCAAACTGCACCAGCGCGGTGCCGAAGAGCGATACCGCCTGCCCGGTCCAAAAGCTGATAAAGTGCGCCCGCCAACGGGCGGCGCGCGTGGTGGGTGTCGTCATGCCGGCGGCTTATTCCACGAAGATTTCGACCCGCTCGCCTTTGTCTTCATCTGTCACGTCAATGATCTTGCCCGAAGCGCCCGACCGCAGCGCTTCGGTGACCGCCTCCATCTGGCCGCTGTCCCAACTGGGCACAAAGCGCGCGCCCATCTTGATACCGGCGTTCACCAGGCCCAGTGGAATGTTGACCGTGGTGGTTGTTTTGCCGCTGGACAGTTCAGAGATGCGCACCCGAAACCAGCGCGCCTCGCCGCCGCTGGCGCCGGCCGCCGGCGGCGCTGCGTTCTTGCGGCCATCATTCAGCGCCGCCAGCAGCTTGGCGGCATCCTCGGCCGTGATTTTGCCGTCCTCCACCATTTTGAGAATCTTCAAACGTTCTTCGGTAGTAGCCATCTAACCCTCCCAACAGGGCGACGAAGGACGAACGACGAGGGACGAATGGTTGTTTTACCCTTCATCCCTCATCCTTCCTGCTTCATCCATTTACCTTCCCTCACCCGATATAAACTTGCACCCGCTCGCCGCCCTCGCCCTCGTCCACATCCACGTACAGCGGCGCGTCGGACGAGGTGGTTTCGGCCAGAGCCAGGATCACCTCATCCAGGCCGTGATCCTTAAGCTGCGGGATGAACCGGCCGAACATGCGCAGCAGCCAGGCTGTCAACCGGATGGGCAGCGGGAATGACAAGGCAATGTTGCGCGGCCAGTCGTTGGCCGGCTGGTTGGTGCGCACCCGCACGTGCAGCCAGCGCGCCGAGCGACTGCCGGCCGCCAGCGCCATGATGACCACGCCGGCCGCGAACGGCAGCGCGGCGCAGAAAAACCAAAAGTCGAAGCCGGCGGCCTGGTACGCGGCAAACATTAATGTTGCGCCCACCAGCAGCACGCTGATGCCGGCCCACATCGGCACCATCCACCAGCACCGCCAATACGCCAGGTCCGGGTTGCCGGCCGTCTGGCCAGGGGCAGCGGCATCTACCGCCGGGGCCGTGTCGCCCGCGCTGAGAGTTTGTGAATTTATTCAATTTCCCGCAGATTTTTTGCGCCCAAATGACAAAAGGCCCGCGAATTCGATGTTGGGACGCGATAAATTCACAA
>JAYTFQ010000289.1:0-4291 GCA_043734225.1 Anaerolineales bacterium
CCGGCCACCAGGCCCTCATAGGCCCGGCGGATGCCCTTGACGAGCAGGCCGCTGCCCAGGGCGGTGCGCACCACCGCGCGCACGCATGGATTCATCCCCGGCGCATCGCCGCCGGAAGTCATCACGCCGATTGTTTTCATGCCGCCTGCCTACAGTATGCGCACGACCACTGCCTCGGGGCCCAGCAGTTCTTGCAGCAGGCGCTCCAGGTCGGGGCAATAGCCGGTGGTATGGTTTGGAAAGCGCAATTGGTAGCTGCGCTCATCGTAATCGTGAACTGAGAACTCAAACAGGTCTTCGCCTGGGTACGAGGTCAGCAGGCCGTGCAGGCGCCGCAGCCGGCGCTTATCGCGCTCTTTGTCGCCGCTGGTTTCGATGTTGATCACGATCAGCCGCGCCGGCTGGTCGGCGGCGGGCAATTGCGCGCCGCGCAGCGCCTGGCGGTTGGCCCCGTTGGCATGGCCATTGTGGCCGTTGCCATTCCCATTGCCGGGCGCATGGCCGTTGCCATTCCCGTTGGTGCGGCTCTGCGGCGCCGAGGGGTTGGGCGCCGGCAGCTCGGCCGGCATGCTGCTTCGGGACGCGCCGTTGGGGGCCCGTTCCATCTTCGGCGTGAGGGCTGGCGGCGGGCTGGCCGGGTTGGGCGCTGTCTCACCGCCCCCGCCGCGCGCGGTTTCGGCCGGCCGCTCGCCATCCGATTCGTCCTGGCCGCCATCCGGCTGCCAATCATCGTCTGGCAGGGGCAACTCGTCGTCCAACCACGGGGCCGGGGCGCTGTCATCCCAGGGGGCAGCGGCCTCGGCCACACGCTGCGCGGGCGCCGGGTTGGGCGCTTTATCAGCGGGCCGGGCGGCCGGCGTCGGGTTGCGCGCGGGCGGCTCTGCCGCAGGCGGCCTGGGCGGTTGGGCGCTGGCGGCCTCCAGCGAGCGGGTCACCTTGAAATCGCGCGAGAGCGAGTCCACCAAAATCTTGGGCTGGCCGGTGCCTTTGGCGTCGACCTTGCCGCGGATGACGATGATTTGCTCCAGCGCCAGCCATGGGCTCACCTCGCGCCAGGTGCGCGGAAAGATCACCAGCTCCAGGTGCCCCTGCAGGTCTTCGACGCTCACGAAGCCCATTGGGTCGCCCTTCTTGGTAAAATGGGTGCGCAGGTTGGTGACCACGCCGGCCATCACCACCATCTGCTCATTGGAGTCTTCATTCAACTGCTGGCTGTAATGCGTCACCACCGCCTGCAGGTCGTCCAGCACTGGCTGCAGCGGATGGTCGCTGACGTACAGCCCGATCAGCTCTTTTTCCCAGGTCAGCATTTCGCGCCGGTTAATCTCGCTCTTGGCCTTGGGCAGCTGCACGCCGCCAAACCCGGCCGCGCCGCCGAACATGGAGAGCTGCCCGGCTTCGGCTGCGCGGAACTGTGAGGCGCTGGCGTTGACGATTTGGTCCAGCCCGTCGAGCAATTGCCCGCGCGAAGGGTTGAACGTCTCGAAGGCGCCGACCTTGATCAGGCATTCCAGGGCGCGCTTGCCCACATTGCGCAAATCCACCCGCTGGCAAAAGTCGCTCAGCGAGGCAAACGCCTCGCCCTGCTGGCGCGCCGCCAGGATCACTTCCACCGCGCCCGCGCCGACATTTTTGACGGCTGCCAGGCCGAAGCGAATGGCGAAGGCAGGCGATTGGTCAATTGGTGAATGAGTCGATTGGTCGATTGGTCGATTGGTCGATTGGTTTTTACCAATTGACCGGTTCATTTCTTGACCAATTGACCGTTTTTCAATCGTAAAGTCTAGCCCGCTGTGGTTCACTTCCGGCGGCAGCACCTGGATGCCCATACGGCGCGCGTCGGCGGCATAGAGCGCTACTTTGGCCGTGTCGTCGCGCGCCACCGATAGCAGCGCGGTCATATATTCGACCGGGTAATGCGCCTTCAGATACGCCGTCTGGCAGGTGATCATGGCGTAGTCGGCGGCGTGGGCCTTGTTGAAGCCGTAGTTGGCGAAGAATTCAATATCGCCGTAAACAGCCTCGGCCACGGCCGGGGTGTAGCCTAGCTTGACGCAGCCTTCAATAAACTGTTTGCGATGCTTGGCGATTTCGTCGTCTTTTTTCTTGGAAACGGCCTTGCGAATCTGGTCGGCTTCACCGGGCGAGTAGCCGGCCAGCTTGGTGGCGATCTGGATGATCTGCTCCTGGTAAACGATGATCCCGAACGTCTCGCTCAGGATCGGCTCCAGGTCCGGGTGATGGTAAGTCACCGGCTCCTCGCCGTGCATGCGTTTGACGAAGGAGGGGATGTAATCCATTGGGCCGGGGCGATACAGCGCCACCACCGCAATGATGTGCTCGAACTCGGTGGGTTTCATCGAGGTCAGCACGTTGCGCATGCCCTCCGACTCCACCTGGAAAATACCGTCCACGTGGCCGGACGAGAGCAAGTCAAACAGCGGCCGCACATCGGCGTCGGCCTCGGGATCGTCATGACGCCGGATGTAGGGAATGTTGGTTAGCGTCAGTTGCCGGCCGTGGCGCTGCTCGATCAGGTCGCACGCCCGGCGCATGATGGTCAAGGTGGCCAACCCCAGGAAGTCGACCTTCAGCAGGCCGATCTTCTCGATGATCTCCATCGGAAACTGGGTGACCATGCCCAGCGAGGACACATCCGCGCCCTTGGTGGGCCGGTTGAGCGGCAAATATTCCACCAGCGCCCGGTCGGAGATGACCACGCCGGCGGCGTGAGTGGAGGCATGCCGGCTGACGCCCTCCAACTGCCCGGCCGTGTCGATCAACTGGCGGATGTAATCCTGCGACTCGTACAGATCCTTGAAATCCGGGTTGTCGAAGGCGTCTTTAAGCTTAACCTTGGGGCCGGAGGGCACCAGTTTGGCGATGCGGTCCACCTCGCCCAGCGGGATGTCCATGGCGCGGCCGATGTCGCGGATGGCGGCGCGCGCGCCCAGCGTCCCAAAGGTGATGATTTGGGCCACATTCGCCTGGCCGTATTTCTGGACGGTGTACTCGATCATCTCGGCCCGGCGGTCGTCCGGATAGTCCAGGTCGATATCCGGCATTGATATGCGGCCGGGGTTGAGGAAGCGCTCGAAGATCAGCGAGTTGCGCAGCGGGTCGAGGTTGGTGATGCCGGAGCTATAGGCCACCATGGACGAGGCGCCCGAGCCGCGCACGTTCCACCAGATGCCCTGGGTTTTGGCGAAACGGCACAAATCCCACACGATCAGGAAGTAGGCGTCAAAGCCCATCTTGTGAATGACTTCCAGCTCGTATTCCAGCCGTTTGCGCACGTCGGGGTCGGCCGCGCGCGCCGCATAGCGGGTGGGCAGGCCGGCCTCGCAAATCTGGCGCAAGTAGGTCTGCGGGGTGTGGCCTTCTGGCACCGGGAAGTTGGGAAGGTGGTAGCCCTTGGTCTTCAAGCTCAAGTCGCACATCTCGGCCACCAGCAGCGTGTTATCCAGCGCGCCGGGGAATTGGCCGAACATGACCTCCATTTCGGCCCGGCTCTTGAGATAATACGAGCTGTCGCTCATCTTCATCCGGTTCGGATCGCTGACGAGCTTGGCAGTCTGGATGCACAGCAGCACGTCGTGCGGCTTGGCCTCTCCCGGCAAGACGTAGTGCGTGTCGTTGGTGGCCACGAAGCGGGCGTTGAAGTGCGGCTGCAGCTCAAGCAGGGATTTGTTCAGCGCGTGCAGCTCGGGCAGGCTGTGGTCCTGCAGCTCGAAGAAGAAGTTCTCCGTGCCGAAGGTGTCGTAATACCAGCCGATCTCGCGCCGGGCTTTCTCGGGTTGCCCGTCGTCGGTCAGCAGCCGCGGGATCTCCGCCGCCAGGCAGCCGGTGGTGCAGATCAGCCCGTCGGAGTGGGCGGCCAGGGTCTCTTTGTCGATGCGCGGCTTGTAATAAAAGCCCTCCAACTGCGCCAGGCTGGCCAGCTTGAGCAGGTTTTTATAGCCGGTCATGTTCTTGGCCAGCAGCAGCAGGTGATACGGTTTGGCTTCTTCGCCCGGCAGCCGGTCCGACATCTTGCCGCGCGCCAGATAGCTCTCCATGCCGATGATGGGCTTGATGCCGGCGTCGGTGGCGGCCTGCCAGAATTCGACCGCGCCGTACATCACGCCGTGATCGGTCAGCGCCAGGGCCGGCTGGCCCAATTCCTTGGCGCGCGCGACCATCTGCGGAATCCGCGCGAGGCCATCAAGCAGCGAGTATTCGGAATGGCAGTGCAGATGGACGAAAGACATTTTTGAACCTGCCCCAACGTGGGTTCCAAGGATTATAGCAC
>JAYTFQ010000290.1:0-4120 GCA_043734225.1 Anaerolineales bacterium
AGGCGTTTGTTGCTCCGGCCTGCCCGGGCAAGGTGGCAAAAAGGCTCTTGCCGCCTAAAATTTTTCAATTGTGAAGTCACCTGTCCGCCCTTAAACCCGGCTGGGGGAAGGGTGCCTTTTGGCGAGAATGATGCTTCAGAATTTACTTGTCTGTACTTAAGCGCAGCCAAAAAAGTGCTGCAGAGTGCTGGCCCGCAGCCTACCCTGCCCGCAGCGAAAACCGCGCCGCGGGGGAGGGAACAGCGCTGCGAAATTCAAGCCGGGCTGGCGAGCAGACCTTCGATTTTTTTCTGCAGAGCGTCCAGCTCGATCTGGATAGCGGCCAGGCCCAGGTTGCCGTTCCAAATGCGAAGGAATGCGGTGGTCCAGGCCGCCCAGATGCGCGACCCATTCCTGGGCCAACCGGGCAATGGGCCGCCGCCGCCCTCGAGGAGTGCCTGCATCGTGACGCGCGCGACCTGCTTGGCTGGCTCAGTCGTGAAACCACCAAGCCGGTCGTAAGTGGCATGCTGTTCCAGCAGCGATTTGAGGGCCGGGATCCAGAATGCGTTCTCGCCCATGAACGCCTGGGCGTCGGGGTCGGAAACGGATTCTTCTGTGAGATTGATGGCTAGATCCGGGTTCTTGCCGTTCTTCAGTGGTGACATAATGTCATTACCGACGACGATGGTGGCTGGGTGGCCGCCGGGCGGCACGGGAAACGGGATCGCGGCCATGGGGGTGGCGTCGCCGATAAAAAGCCCATCGGGCGACCAGCCCGGCATGAGGCCGATGACGCCGTCGATGAACAACTGGGTGTAGCCTAAATCCGCATCCCCCTTCAAGAGCATGTCTTTGCTCGAGGTCGCCAAAAGCTGATTTTGAAAGTCCCAGGTTTCAGCAGCTTTGGGGGCATTGGCGGATGGCACACCCAGGTCGCTGCCGAGCGGCGCATCATTCTGGTTAAACCATTGCAGTAGTCTCAGGGCGCTACCATAGCTGTCGCCACTGGGAAGGGGGGCCCAGTAGGCGGTGTTGCCCCATTTAGCGCTCTTATTATTCTTGGAAATCGCCTGGGCCAGTGTCAACAGTTCTTCCCAGGTGGCCGGCAGGTTGGCCGGGTCGCCGCCGGCCGCGCTGACTTTATTGAGATTGATCAACAGCACCTCGGCGCCCGACGTTTTCGGGAGGCCATAATATCGACCGTCCTTGAACGCGACGCGCGTCGAGGCGTCCGCGAACAGTTTTGCGGCGTCGTTTGAAACCGGGCTGTAAACGCCCCGCTGAACAAACTCGCTGACATAGCCCTCCCCGTAGGTGACATCGGGAATGACCCCGGCGGCCAGGGCGGCGAGCTGGTTCTGGCGCAGCTCGAATTCCCAGCCGTGCTGCGTGATTTTCATCGTCACGCCCGGGTGGCGCGCCAGCCAGGGGACAAACATAGCCTGGCCCAGGCCGCGGTAGGCCCACTCTATCCCCTTATCTTTGCTGTTGAGATCAAAGCTGTTAAGGTCAGGGATGTCGGTGTTGAACCACACGTCCAGGACGGCTGGGTCGGGGGTCCTACTGGGCACCGGGATGGTGGTGGGCGCCTGCGGGACGATCTCGGTCACTTTCGGGGCTGAGGTTTGCGTGCTACCAGCCACCTCAGTTTTGCCACCGGGCGGGGCACTGGGCGCGGCACTGGGGCCACAAGCCGCCAGCACGCCGGCGCCGGCCGCAACAGCGGCGGCTTTCAAGAATGCGCGTCTCGAAATCATTTTTTGCTCCCCTGAGGGTCTATGCGTGCATCCATTATAGGCCCATCCGCGCCCGACCATGGCCGGCAGCAGCACGGCGGCGGCGACGAGGAGCAGGACTGCGGCGATGGGCAGGGTGAGTTGGAAGACTTGGAGGCAAAACTAAAACATCACCACGAAGACGCGACTCCCCGCGAAAAGCGCAGGGGGCAGGCGGCGCAAAGGGGTGAAAGGGGAGGCCGGTAGGAGTCAGGCGAGTGAAAAGACGAAGGTAAATTGGGCTGAGTCCATTGGGAATTCGCGCATGCCGGCGATAGGGTTGCCGGCAATCGCGCCTGCAAGGCGCTCCCACATTCAATAATCGGGTGATGCAGCCATGGCGGCCGTATTTCCGGATTCATCCTTCACGGGAACCGTTCATCCTTCATCCTTCATCCTTCATCCTTCATCCTTCATCCTTCATCCTTCTCTTTATCGCCTATACTCCGCCGCATGTCCTCAACAAATTGGGTTGAAATCGATCTGGCGGCAATTCGAGGCAATGTGAAACGGCTGGGGGAGCTGGCCGGCGGCGCGGGGGTAATGGCGGTGGAGAAGGCCAACGCTTATGGGCACGGGGCAGCCGGGGTGGCGGCGGCAGCGGTGGCAGCCGGGGCGGCGTGGCTGGGGGTGGCGCGCCCGGAGGAGGCGCTGGCGCTGCGGGCGGCGGGGATTGGGGCGCGGGTGCTGGTGCTGGGCTATACGCCGCCGGAGATGGCGGCGGAGGCGATTGGCCAGGACGTGACGCTGGCGGTATTCGAGGCCGAGACGGCAGCGGCCTATGCGGCCACGGCGCAGGCATTGGGCCGGCGGGCGCGGGTGCATGTGAAGCTGGACACGGGCATGGGCCGGCTGGGGGTGGCGGCGGCGGAGGGGCCGGCGTTTGTGCGTAGCCTGAACGCGCTGCCGGGGCTGGCGGTGGAGGGGCTGTTCACGCATTTCGCTGGGTCGGACACGGCCGACCTGGGGTCGGCGCGGGCGCAGATGGGGCGCTTTGAGGCGGCGCTGGCGGCGCTGACGGCGGCCGGGCTGCGGCCACACTGGGTGCACGCGGCCAACTCCGCGGCCATCTGGCGGCTGCCGGCGGCGAACTATGGCCTGGTGCGCAGCGGCATTGCGCTGTATGGGCTGGACCCTTCGAGCGACGCCCCCTGCCCGCCTGGGTTCCGGCCGGCGCTGGCCTGGAAGGCGCGGGTGATGCAGGTGAAAACGCTGCCGGCCGGCCACGGGGTGAGCTATGGCGCGGAGTATGTGACGACGGCGCCAGAGACGCTGGCCGTGGTGGCAACCGGGTATGCCGATGGGTTCCGGCGCGTGCCGAAGGGCGTGAACGAGGTGCTGCTGGGCGGGCAGCGGGCGCCGGTGCGCGGGCGGGTGTGCATGGACCAGATCATTGTGAGCGTCGACCACATTCCGGGGGTGCGGGCCGGGGACGAGGCGGTGCTGCTGGGGGAGCAAGGCGCGGGGCGCATCAGCGCCGATGACCTGGCGCGGCGCTGGGGGACGATTAACTATGATGTGACCAGCGGGATCATGGGGCGGGTGGAGCGGCGGTATGGCGAAGGGTAGCGCGTGGCCCCATGGTGATAGCCATTAACCACCCCTGCTCGTCATAGCCCAAACCTGCCAGGCGCTTCGCGAAGCGCCTGGCAGGTTTGTCATTGAGACTCCTCGAACTCTTCGTTGATCATCGCGTATAGGGCATTAAGGTCGGCGCGATCGTGGAGAACTTCGACCAGACGGTGGCGCTGCTTCGGGCGCGGCAGGTCACGATTGTCCTGGGGCCGTTTCCGGCCAGCGCCGAGCAGCGGGCCAATATCATTGTGCAGGACAACGACGGCAACCTGATCCAGTTTTTTGGGAAGTGACAGCCGGAAGGCGCCCACGCCGCAGAGCAGCGCCGTGCCGCCAAAGACCGCGGGTGGCAGGCCGCGCGGACCGGCAGCCTTATGCACGTTTAAGATAGAGCACGGCCGGACTGTTCGCAAAGGGTGACGTAAACTGAACCGCCCCGGACGACCGGGTTGTCACGTCGTCGCCGGTTTGAGACTGGCGGTCATTGATGTTGAACCATTCAACGCTGTAGGTTCCGGCTTCGAGCATGACGGTAAAGGGTTGGCCGGCGTCAGCGGGCTGCAGCACCAGGTACTCATGGCCCGGGCTGGCTAACACAAACTCAGTTGAGCTGAGCTGATTAAGCGGCTGCATCTCGATCAACTGCATGCGCTCCGCGAACCGCAGCGTATCTCCCATCGCCAAACGGGCCGGCTCATAAAAATCGTATGGTGGAACACCGGTTGAGGGATCGAGCGGATGCGCCACGTCGATAATGCCTATTCTGATGGACTTCGGCATTATCGACG
>JAYTFQ010000291.1:0-6066 GCA_043734225.1 Anaerolineales bacterium
TGAAATCGACCGCCCCGCGGCACTCGTTTTTTAGAACCTCTCATTGATTTTCGCTGGCGAGCTTGGGCAGGCAATCAGCTAGAGTATATTCGGGCTCGGTTTCATCCTCCGTGCCCCGCATGGCAGCCGGCTATTTCCCCTCGGTCACTTCAATCTCCACATTCAGCCGCCGCCCCACCTCTTCCAGCGTGGTCTGCCAGTCCTCGGTCTGCATGCTGGGCGGCACGACTACCAGGGCGCGCATGCTGAACAGCGGCGTGCCGCTGACCGGGGCCGGGCGGGTGCCGGTGTCCATCGATTCAATGTTGATGCCGCGCTGGCTCAGGTGATGGGCGATCTCGTGAATGATGCCCTCGTGGTCGGCGCCTTCGACGTCGATGCGGTACGGCCAGCCCAGGTCGTTTGGATCGGCCGAGACATGCTGGGTGAGTGTGATGGTCAGCTTGTAGCCCTCGGCCGTCAGGCCCTCAAACTGCGCCCCCAGCGCCGCCACCTGCTCCGGCGGCAGGGTCACCAGCATCAGCACGGCAAACTCGCCGCCCAGCCGGGCCATGCGGCTGGTCTCCACATTGCTGTCCAGCGCCAGCAGCAACTCGGTGATGTCGTCCACCAGGCCGATGCGGTCAGTGCCGGTGAGCGTGAAGACGACGTTGGTGCGGGCTAGGTTGCTGTCCATGGTTACCCTATCCTTTATGGCGCCTGTCACACGGGGAAAAGACCCTGTACGCGGACACTTGCACCTGACGCACACTTGCCCCGCGCTCGCGCGCTAGCGCAAGTGCCGGGGAGTGCAGGTGTTGCACGGACAAAGACGGATAGGGCAAGAGCGATGGGGGGCAGTGGGTTGGCTAATAGGGATGTTTGTCCCTGCCACCCTATTAGTCATATGTAGGAGCGCCTTGCAGGCGCGATGCCCCTTTGGCCTAAAGAAAATCGCGCCTGCACCCAAAAGTGCTAGGGCAGGGGCGCTCCTACAAATTCCCTTCCCGGATCCGCGTTATCCCCGTATTAGAGATTTTTCCTACCGGCTGGCGGGGGCCGGGGCGCGCAGGGCGTCGATCTGCTTCTCCAGCGCGGTGATGCGGTCCAGCGCCGCGTGCACGGTCTCGGCCTGGCGGCTGCTGATGGCCCCCAGTTGGCCATACACCAGCGGCTCGAGCGTGGTCCGCATCTGCTGCAGCGGCGTCTGCAATTGCTGGGCGGTACGAAGGACGTCCGCGTCCTTGCGCAGGTTAAGGTTCACCTGGTCGTCGTAGGCGCGCTGCAGGCTCGCCACGCGCGCTTCCATGGCCTGGAAGAGCCAGCCATTGATGATGGCGATCACGGCGTAATCGGTCACGGCCGACAGCATGGCCTGGTCGCGCTCAGTGAACGGTTTGCCCGTGCGGTTGCCGACCACGAAGACGCCGATGACCTTCTCCTTGGCCTTCAGCGGCACGGCCACCGCCGCCTTCACCACCTGCCCGGCGCGCAGTTTGGCCAGGCCCGGGCCAGAGAGGATCAGCCCCTCGCCCGAAAGCAGCAGCAGCGACGAGATGCCGTCGTCCCAGGGCTGGTTGAGCTTGATGGTGCTCAGGTTGGGCAGGTTCTTGCCGGCGCGCAGCACCAGCTTGTTTGAATTTTCTTCCGCCAGCACCAGCCAGCCCACTTCGGCCTCGGTGACGAACAGCCCGGCATCCAGCAGGCGGCCGAACAGCTGCGTCAGGTTGGTGACCGCTGTCACCGCTTTGCCGATGCCGGCCAGGGTGGTCAGCTCTTTGACGCGTTTTTCCAATTGCTGGTTGGCGGCGGCCAGCTTGCCTGAAAGGCTCTCGCGCTCGCGCTTGAGCCGCACCTCGGCCAGCGCCCGGTCGATGCTGGCCACCAACTCGGTCTCGCGCAGCGGCTTGCCCAGGTAGTCCTTGGCGCCCAGCCGGAAGGCCTGCAGCGCCTGCGAATCGGCCCCGCGCGGGCCGGTGGCGATCATCACGCCCTCGAAGTTCTGGCTGCGCAGGGCCGTCATCAGGTCGCGGCCGGATAGGCCAGGCAGCTCCAGGCTGGTGATCAGGATGTCGGGCGCGGTCTTCAGCGCCGATTGCAGCGCCGAAGCGCCGTCCTCGGCGGTGATGACCTGGTAGCCCTGTGGCTGCAGCACCTGCTGCACCACCAGGTCCAATACGTCCAGGTCGTCGTCCACCACCAGAATCTTCTCGTTCGGCTTAGCGGCCATAGCGACGTAATATAGCACGGAAAAAATTTCCCGCTCGAACCCAGGTTAGCCCTGGATGAGAGACCAGGTTGTTTGCCTTGACGCTTTCTCCCCCCCGGCCATACAATTCAAAGACGCAGGCAGGAGGCCGGGGCATGGATTATCGCGATTACTACAAAGTGCTGGGCGTTGAGCGCAGCGCCACCGAAAAAGAGATCAAGACTGCTTACCGCAAGCTGGCGCAGCAGTTTCACCCGGACAAGAACCCGGGCGATAAGAGCTCTGAAGACAAGTTCAAGGAGATCAACGAGGCCTATGAGGTGCTCGGCGATCCCTCCAAGCGCGTCAAGTATGACCGCCTGGGCTCACGCTATGCCGATTGGGAGCGCGCCGGCCACCCGGGCGCCGGTTTTGATTTCAGCCAGTGGGCGGCGGGCAGCGGCGCGGGCCGGGCGGGCGGGGCCGGCGGCGGCGGCAACCCGCAGGACCTGAACGACCTGTTTGGCGGCGAGGCGGGCGGCTTCTCCGACTTCTTTTCCACCCTGTTTGGCGGCGGCGGCACCGGCACGCGCCGCACCACCCGCGCGCGCCCAACCTCCACCTGGGCCATGCGCGGCGAGGATATGGAGCAGCCCATCGAGATTTCGCTCGAAGAGGCTTACACCGGCGCGCGCCGCACGCTGCAGCGCGGCGAAAAGCGCCTGGACGTGAACATTCCGGCCGGCGCCCGCACCGGCACCAAGGTGCGCATGGCCGGGGCCGGCGGCGTGGGCCAGACCGCTGGCGACCTGTTTCTGGTGATCAGCGTGCGCGCCCACCCCACCTATCGGCGCGAGGGCGACGATCTGCACGTGGATGTGCCGGTGGACCTGTACACGGCAGTGCTGGGCGGCGAAGCGCGCGTGCCCACCCTGGGCGGCGAAATGAAGCTGGCGCTGCCGCCCGAGTCGCAGACCGGCAAGACCTTCCGCCTGAGCGGGCGCGGCATGCCCAAGCTGCGCGCGGCCAGCGAGCACGGCGACTTCTACGCGCACCTGGTGGTGCGCGTGCCCACGGAGCTGACCGACCACGAACGCCAACTGTTTGCTGAACTGGCTGCCCTGCGCGGCCGCGCGGCCGCCGGTTGACGGCCGCCCGGCCGCCGCGCGCAGCGGCCTTATTTCCTCGCCGGTTATTGGTAAAGGTTCGGTATTCAATATGAAAACGGTTCGTTTCGCTCTGCCGCTGGCCATGGGCGTGCTGCTCGCGGCCAGTTTGGCCTGTTCGGTTCAGGTGCCGCCGTCGCTGCTGGCGACGGTGTTCCCGCCGCTCACACAGCCGGCCGATACGCAGCAGCCGGCCGCCACCGCGCCCGCCGGCGCGCCGGCCACGGACACGCCCGCCGCGGCGCTGGCGACGCCTTCTGGCCCAGCCACCGCCGCGCCCTCGCCGCTGCCCACGCTCACCGCGCTGCCCACCTCGGCCAACCGCGTCACCAACCAGCAGGAGCAGGAGCTGGTGGATCTCTACGCCCACGCCAACCCGTCGATCGTCTCCATTCTGGTCGATCTAGGGACGCAGGGCGGCGCACAGGGCACCGGCTTCGTGTTCGATACGGCCGGCCACATTGTGACCAACCAGCACGTGGTGGAGGGGGCCAAATCGATCGAGGTGGATTTTCCGTCTGGCTTAAAGCTGCTGGGCAAGGTGCTGG
The DNA here is from genome assembly GCA_043734225.1 of Anaerolineales bacterium. Lineage (GTDB taxonomy): Bacteria > Chloroflexota > Anaerolineae > Anaerolineales > UBA6663 > JAYTFQ01. Next base: position 3,882 of record JAYTFQ010000291.1, read on the forward strand.
GCACGGACCCAGATGCCGACCTGGCCGTGATCGCGCTGCAGGGCGACTTCGGCACCCTGACGCCGCTGCCGATCGGTGATTCAGATCAGGTGAAGGTGGGCCAGACGGTGGTGGCCATCGGCAACCCGTTTGGGTATGCCGGCACCATGACGGTGGGCATTGTCTCGGGCCTGGGCCGCACGGTGGAGAGCAACCGCGCCGCGCCCGGCGGCGGCTCGTACAGCGCGCCCGACATCATCCAGACCGACGCCGCCATCAACCCCGGCAACTCCGGCGGCCCGCTGCTCAACCTGAACGGCGAAGTGATCGGCATCAACAAGGCGCTCGAGTCGCAGACCGGCGTCAACTCCGGCGTGGGCTTTTCCATCGCTTCGAACACGGTGCGCCAGATCGTGCCGTATCTCATTCAGAACGGCCGCTACGTCTATCCCTACCTAGGCATGGGCGCGCAGGAAGAGATTTCGCTGCAGCTGGCCCGGACGCTGCATCTGCCGCAGGCCACGGGTGTGTACGTCACCAGTGTGACGGCCGGCGGCCCGGTGGACCAGGGCGGCCTCAAGGCCGACAGCGCCACCGTCAACACGCAGTTCCGCGGCGACGGCGACCTGATCACCGCCATCAACGGCCACACCGTGCAGGTGTTCAGCCAGTTGATGAGCTACCTGGTGAACAACACCCGGCCCGGCCAGGGGATCAAGCTCTCCATCCTGCGCGGGGGGAAGGCGATGGAGTTGAGCGTGACGCTGGGGACGAGGCCGTAAAAAATGTGTGGGAGTATGGGAGTGTGGGCGTATGGGAGAAAAACCAACACACGCCCATACCCCCATACCCCCACGCTTCGCGTCACATACCGTCTTTGATTCGTCCGTTCGTCACTTCCCACACCGTCGCCCGTTCCACAAACGCGGGCGGAAACAGCCCCAGGTCCGTGGTGGTCATGACCACCTGCTCGGCCTGGCCCAGGCGGGCCAGCAGTTCGCCGCGGCGGCTGACGTCCAGCTCGGCCAGCACCTCGTCTAATAACAGCACCGGCCACTCGCCGGTCTTGGCGCGCATCCAGTCCACCTCGGCCAGCTTCAGCGCCAGCACGGCGGTGCGCGCCTGTCCGCGCGAGCCATAGGTGCCCAGGTCGATGCCGCCGGCCAGGAAGCGGATTTCGTCGCGGTGCGGGCCGGTCAGCGTCATGCCGCGCCCAATCTCCTCCGCCCGCGAGCCGCGCAGCTTTTCAATCAGCCCGGCCTGAATTTCGGCCGCCGACACCCCGGCCCGGTGCACCGGCACGTCCAGCGGCAGTCCGAGTTGGCCATCGGGCGCGGCGGCCGGATCGTAGGCGGGGTGATAGGCCAGCCGCAGCCCATCCGCCCCGCGCGTCAGGTCGCGATGAATGGCCGACGCCAACCCTTCCAGCTCCTGCAGCGCCGCGGCGCGGGCGGTGAAGATCAGCGCGCCGTGCTCGCCCAGGCGCTCGTCCCAAAACTCAAGCTGGGCGTCGGCGCCGCCGCGCTCCTGCAATTGTTTCAGCAGCGCGTTGCGCTGGGCCAGCACCTTGGCATACTCGGTCAGCGCGAAGGCATACGTCGGGTCCACCTGGCTCAGGGCCAGGTCGATGTAGCGCCGCCGGTCAGAGGGCGAGCCTTCCACGATGGTCAGGTCCTGCGGCAGGAACAGCACCACGTTCACCTGCCCGGCCAGGTCGCTCAGCCGGCGCTTGACACCGTTGACCAGCACTTCCTTGCGCAGCCGGCCGTCGCCAGTCTGGGTCGGGTCCAGCACCAGCCGGATTTCCAGCCGCTTGGGATTGCTGTCCGCCTGGCTCACCGCCTCGGCCACGATTTTGCCGAAGGGCAGCGGCTCGCTGCTCAGCGCCAGGAAATTAATCAGTTGCCGGTCGGAGGTGGCGTGATGCGATTGGCCGGTGCCCAGGTAGTACAGCGCTTCTAGCAGGCTGGTCTTGCCCTGCGCGTTCGCGCCCACCAATATCAGCGGCCCGCGCGGCAGGCTGGCTTCCAGCCGGGAGTAGAGGCGGAAGTTTGTTAACGAGAGGTGGCGGATGACCATGCAGCGGGGATTCTAGCAGGAAATGGTAATTGGTAATTGGGCTGGTTGTGCTGTGTATCGCGTTGCGCTGCCCGCTATGCCCGCCAGCAACGCAGCCTCATCGACCCTCAATGCCTGTCACCCTGAG
>JAYTFQ010000292.1:0-10579 GCA_043734225.1 Anaerolineales bacterium
GAACGGCCCTATGCTGACCCCATTTTTTCCAAAGAGGTAACCCATGACCGCTACCGCCCAGATCACCCTCCACCCTGATTTCCAGATCGGCCCCATCGACCCGCGCATCTACGGCTCGTTCATCGAGCACCTCGGCCGCGCCGTGTATGGCGGCCTGTACGAGCCCGGCCATCCCAGCGCCGGCCCGGACGGCTTTCGCGGCGATGTGCTGCAGTTGGTGCGCGAGCTGGATGTGCCGGTGGTGCGCTACCCCGGCGGCAACTTCGTCTCCGGCTACAACTGGGAAGATGGCGTCGGCCCGCTCGGCCAGCGCCCGCGCCGGCTGGAGCTGGCCTGGAAGAGCACTGAGACCAACGCCTTCGGCCTGAACGAATTCATGGCCTGGTGCGCCCAGGCCGGCACTGCGCCCATGCTGGCCGTCAACCTGGGCACTCGCGGCGCCGAGGCGGCCCGCGACCTGGTGGAATACTGCAACCATCCCGGCGGCACTTATTGGAGCGACCAGCGCCGCGCCCACGGCATTGCCGCGCCGCACAACGTGCGCCTGTGGTGCCTGGGCAATGAGATGGATGGCCCGTGGCAGATCGGCCACAAGACCGCCGACGAATATGGCCGGCTGGCCAGCGAGACGGCCAAGGTGATGAAGTGGGTGGACCCCAGCCTGGAGCTGGTGGCCTGCGGCAGCTCCAATCGGGGCATGCCCACTTTCGGCGCCTGGGAAGCCACCGTGCTGGAGCACTGCTACGAGCAGGTGGACTACATCTCGCTCCACACCTACTACGGCAACGCCGCCGGGGATACCCCCAGCTTCCTGGCCCGCGCGCTGGACATGGACCGCTTCATCAACTCAGTCACTGCCACCTGCGACTATGTGCGGGCCAAGACCCGCAGCCGCAAGACCATCAACCTGTCTTTCGACGAGTGGAACGTCTGGCACCGCGCCCACAACTGGGAGGAAGATTTGCCCGAGCCCTGGCCGGTGGCGCCGCCGCTGATGGAGGAAAACTACACGGCCGAGGATGCCGTGCTGGTGGGCGGCCTGCTCATTACCATGCTCAAGCACGCCGACCGGGTCAAGATCGCCTGCCTGGCGCAGTTGGTCAACGTCATCGCCCCCATCGCCACGGTCACCGGCGGCGGCCTCTGGCGCAAGACCACCTTCTATCCCTTCCAGCACGCTTCCCGTTTTGGCCGCGGCATTGCTTTGCAGGTCAACGTCCGCTCGCCGCACTACGACGACCCGCAGCTGGGGCCTGTGCCCTGCCTGGATGCGGTGGCGGTGCTGGCGCCCGAAGATGAAGCGCTGACCGTCTTTGCCGTCAACCGCGACCTGCACGCGCCCCTGTCGCTGGAAAGCACCGGCCTCGACCTGGCCGGCTATGGCGTGCTGGAGCACATCACCTTGTCTCACGCCAACCCCAAGGCCAGCAACACCCTGGCCGACCCACACCAGGTGACGCCGCGCAGCGACGGCGACGCCCGCATCGAAGCCGGCCGGCTGGCTGCCACCTTGCCAGCGCTGTCCTGGAACGTCATTCGCCTGGCGCGCGCGCCGCGGTAGGGGCGTTCAACTGAACGCCCTTGCGGCGGCACGGCCCATCTTTGTTATAATTCAACCCAGGCCCCCGTAGTTCAGCGGATAGAATAAGGCACTCCTAAGGCTTAGACGTCGGTTCAATTCCGGCCGGGGGCACCACAAAAGTGAAATGCCGCTCACCCGCCAACCCGTTATATCAAATGGCGGGTGGGCGGCTTGTCGCCCGGCCGGGTTGTTCGCTACTGACTGGACAACCTCGACCGGCTTTGTCTGCTTTGCAAGCATTTTGTGATTTGCGGCGCGCGTTGGGCGAATCCGGTCGCCTGTGTGGATTGACACAAGTGTTCGCCGGCGTGGCATGTTCGCGCCGCCCTTAGGACTGCCGAGTTTTTCAGCCGAATCCGGCTCATTTTTTTGTGGTGCGCAACCGCATAAGAAAACGATTAGTTTTAGGAAATTCATCCTATACCTCTTGCAATTGGAATTGAATTGGAGTATATATAGGTCACAGACAAGTCTCTGGGTGCCCCCCCTCACCCAGAGGCTTGTCTGTTTTAAGTCCCCCGCTGCAACTTACTTGGCCCGCGCTGGCGCCGTGTTGCCATTCACAACCACCGCGGTCGCGTTGTTCGGCGGTACTCGACCTATGGCTTTCTCAAAGTCGGGTCTGGCGGCTACGCCGACCGCCAACAAGCGCAACCAGCCCGCGCAGGCGGGCTCACCTGCCCCAACGCAGTTGTGGGTCGTGCCTTCGCGGCTTTATCGTGTGCAGCGACTCTGCGAAGCGCTCCTTGCGGGTCAGTCGCCCGACACGACTTTGGAAAGGCCCTGCGCCGCTGATTCGCTCCTCTTGACAGCCGCGCCCGCAACTCCCTATCATGGCAGTGCATTCGTCGCCCGCTTGAAAGGAGACCCTGCCATGCACCGTCCGCGTTCGCCCCGTTTCATCCTGCTTGCCGCACTGGCCTCGGTCTTGTCTCTGTGGCTGCTGCCCCTGCCAGCCGCCCTGGCCGGCGGTGGCTGCTGTTTTACCAAAGTCACGCTCACCAGCCTCGACACCGGCCGCGCAGCAGTGCTCACCGGTCCCTCGCTCACCGCCGGCTAAGACATTTCCACCTTTGGGAGCTTTTCCGATTTCACCCAACCCGCCGCGGCGCCGGCTCGTTCCGGCCCGGCCTACGAAGTGAACCGTGACGGCTCGGATCATCTGCGCTACTACCCCGCCGCCGGCGGCGCGCCCGGCGTGGTTTACTATGAGGGCCTGTATAACGGGTCGAGCGAGTATGACCATCAATGGTTCGCCGTGCCGCCCGAACAGGACGCCGCGCTGCGCCAGGTCCTGCTCGCGCATGGCTTGAATGGTGACACCCCCCAGCGGCAGTGGTTACTGGCCGGGCTGGTGTTTGCATTGTTCGCCGGGGCTATGCTGGCCGTGTATCTGGCCCTGGGCGCTTATCTGCGCCGCCCGGCGCCGGCCGCGGCCCTGTCATAGGTCAGTGTCCCGCCTGCTATCCGCGAAGACCCAGCTGTCAGGAGTAAAACCCGATCATGGATGACCTGCTTATTTCCGCCCGCGCTGTTTTGGCCGCCAGCCCGCCGCGCTGGGAGTCGTTGGCGCGCGACTTGCCGGCCGAACTGCTGGCCCGCCCGGCCGCGCCCGGCCAGTGGTCGGCGCTCAACTGCCTGCAGCACGTCATCGATACCGAGCGCTACGTTTTTCCGTCACGGGTGCGCGCCTTCCTGGCCGGCCGCAACTTCGACGCCTTCGACCCCGACAGCCAGGGCACCGTGGCCCACACCGGCCGCCCGGCCGCCGAGCTGGCGGCCGAGTTTGCCGCGCTGCGCGCCGAGAGCCTGCGCCTGTTCGACAGCCTCACCCCAGCCGATCTGCCGCGCGCGGCCGTGCACGCCGAGCTGGGGCCGGTCACGCTCAGCCACCTACTGCACGAATGGGCCGGCCACGACCTGATGCATACCGTCCAGGCCGAGCGCGCGCTGATGCAGCCCTTCATCAACGGCTGCGGCCCGTGGCTGGGCTACTTCACCGATCACGTGGCCCACGCCCATGGATAAGCGCGTCCAGTTCGACTTCGACATTACCTTCACCAACGGCGGCGGGCTGCGCGGCCAGGATTTTCGCCTGGATCTGGACGGCGACGTCATCAGCGACGAGGCCCTGGCCGCTTACCTGGTGCGTGACCTGCGCCTGTTGAAGGTCGGCTCGGTGCGGGTCTTCAACAAGCAAATCATCGCCGAGGCCCATCAGCGGCCCGCGCCCGCGGCAGCGGATCCCGCCGCGCCGCTGGGCGGCCGCCCGCTCACCCAGGTGGGCCTGGTCGTCGCCGAGATCGAGCCGGCGGCCCGCGCCTGGGCGGCGCTGCTGGGCGTGCCGGTGCCCAACATCATCACCACCGATGGCCTTGAGCTGGCGCACACCGAGCACCTCGGCGCGCCCACGCCTGCCCGCGCGAAGCTGGCCTTCTTCAAACTGGGGCAGGTGGATCTCGAATTGATCCAGCCCTTGGGCGAGCCCAGCACCTGGAACGACCAGCTCGTCGCGTACGGCGCCAGCCTGCACCACCTGGCCTTTGGGGTGAAAGGCATGTCCCAGGTGCTGGCGCAACTGGCGGCGGCCGGCCTGCCGCTTGCCCAGCGCGGTGACTACACCGGCGGCCGCTACGCCTACGTCGAAGGCGGCCCGCGCCTGGGCGCCGTCATCGAGCTGCTCGAGAACGACTGAGCGGTCTTTGATTGGTTTGCCGATGCGGAGCGCCGGCCACCCTCCGCATCGGCAAAATTCCTGTGTTGTGCACTGGGAGGCATGATGCGTTTTGAAAACTTGCGCCAGGAGCTGGCCAGCGGCGCCCAGGTCTTCCCCGCGCTGCTGGCCGGCGTGACGCCCGACGAGGCCCGCCTCAAGCCCGACCCGGCCACCTGGTCCATCCTGGAGGTGGTCTGCCATCTGGTGGATGAGGAGCGCGAAGACTTTCGCCAGAGGCTCGACATCATGCTCCACCGCCCGGCCGAGCCCTGGCCCGCCATCAACCCCGACGCCTGGGTGATAGAGCGCGGCTACAACGAGCGCGATTTAGCCCAGATGCTGGATGAGTGGCGGGCCGAGCGCGCCCGCTCGCTGGCCTGGCTGGCGGACCTGGCGGCGCCGGACTGGGAGCGCCAAGTGACCTGGCCGTTTGGCACCACCCGCCCCGGCGACATGTTAGCCGCCTGGGCGGCGCACGACAACCTGCACCAGCGCCAACTGATTGAGTTGCGCCGCGCCCGGCTGGTCAAATTGGCGCAGCCGTATGACGTGGGGTATGCTGGCGATTGGTAGAAGAAAGGATCACCGCATGCCGCCCCAATCTTTCATGGCCACCCTGGAGCGCCCCGACAGCGTGGGCGCCTGGACCTATCTCACCGTGCCGTTTGACGCCGCTGCTGTCTTTGGCGCCAAGGGCCAGATCAAGATCAAAGGCACTCTGAACGGCGCGCGGTTCCGAGGCGTGCTGATGCCGCAGGGCAACGGCAGCCACTTTCTGGTGATCAACAAGGCCCTGCGCGACCGGGCGCGGGCTGAGGCGGGCCGCACCGTCCAGGTGTCGCTGGACATCGACATCGCCCCGCGCCGGCTGGCTGTGCCGCGCGATGTGAAGCTGGCCCTGGCCGCCAACCCCGCCGCCGCCGCGGCCTTCAGCCAGTTGCCGCCCAGTCACCAGCAGGAGTATCTGGACCACATCGCCGAGGCCAAGAAGGACGAAACGCGCCGCCGGCGCATCGCCGCTGCCATCACCCGGCTCACGGCGCCCAAACCCGCCTGAGGAGATGCCCATGTTCGGTCATGGCAACAAGCAGCCCGCGGCGCCCAAGCAGCCCTGGGCGCTGCAATTCCTGACCACCGACTACCTGGTTTCCGGCGTGGCGGCACCCGACGACTATATGCTGGCCAGCGAGACGATTTTCTACGAGGCCTGCCAGAACGAGGGCGCTGAAGCCTTCCAGCTCTTCACCCTCAGCAGTGTCCGGCTGGAACCCACCGGCAGCCTGGCCGCTGCGCCCGAAACCTGGCCGGCCTGGAACCTGGGCCTGTGCGCCAACCTGGTGGCCGTCATCCCCAACGACGACCCCAGCCGCGCCGCCGCCCAGGCCGCCTTTAGCGACTATCGCCAGCCGCTGCCGGCCGCGTTTAATGTCGGGCCATACGTCATCAGCGGCAGCTACCTGGCCGACCCCGGCGACAACGGCCTGCTGTTCCGCGATGAAAAAAGCCTGCGACCCATTGCCGACGCCAAGATCGATTGCCTGCTGCCCGGCTCCAAACTGAAAGCCTGGCGCGTGCCGTGGCTGCTGCTCAACGCCCGCCAGTTGCACGGTTACCGGCGGTTGTGAGGGCCGAACAGACGGGCCGTCTGCCGGGTGCTGGCGTTTTTGGTGAATGTGTTGGCGCTGGCGGTGGTGGGACGGGGCGGGGTATAAGTTGTCGGCTTTCACCTGGGAGCGCTACTTGTTTTAGGGTGGCCGCTTGTGGTGGGTGACCCCCTGTCTCTTTTCATGTGGCGGGTGTGGCGGGTGTGGCTTTAACCTTCAAAAACAGGCAAATGGTGAAAAATCATGTGGCTTTAAGGTCCAACACATGTGGCTTTAAGGCCTAACACATATGGCGGGCGACATAACAGGTTTTGGGAAGCCTGCCCTGACACTGGCCAGGATTGGATCAGTTAGCGTGACAGACGATCTGTGGGATCACAGACAGCCGTCACGCGCCCACGGAAATCTAATGCAGCGGCTGATCGCGCTCTGTCTTCTCTTGGGCGGCCTGTTTTATTCGCCCTGGGGCGCGCGCTCGGTCGCCGCGGCGCCGCCACGTCCGGCTCTGGGGTTGGCTCCGGCCGATACGAGCGGCACGCTCACGGTCAATGGTTACGACCGCCATTTTGTGTATGCCGTGTCGGCGGCCGCCGCGCCGGCCTTGGGGCGGCCGCTGGTCATCTACCTGCATGGCGATGGCGGTACCATGGGCCTGTCCGCCGCCTGGAAGTCGGCGGTGCTCGCGGACAGCCTTGGCGCCGTCTTGCTGTCGGCCGAAGGCCGCAACAACATTCCGGACGCCGCGGCGATCGATGGCTCGGCCTGGCGCTATCGCATGGACGAAGCCAGCCAGCCCTACGACGATGTGGACTTTATCAATCAGCTGATCACCCAGGCCACCGACGCCGGCGCCCCGCTGCTCGGCACGCCGATTGACCCGGCTCAGGTGTATGTCGTGGGCGCGTCGCGCGGCGCCGGCTTCGCCTATTACCTGTACGCCGACCTGCGCACCCGCAACAAGGTCCGGGCCATTGTCCCGCTCTCCGGCACCTTCTATTGCGATGGCAGCGCGCTGAACCCCGGCACGCAGGGCACCACCCCCACACCCGGCAGCGATACCACCTGCGGCACCATAAGCGACTATGGCTATTGGGGGCCGAAGCCGACGCTATTCACGACGCCGGGCGTCACCCGCGCGCCGCACATTCTGGATGTCCACGGGCAGTTGCCGCCCGATGGCCACGAAGGATCCGACACCGCCCCGCCGGCGCTGGATCAAGACTATCAGTCATCACAGTGGTCCGGCTGGGGGGACGCGGCCGGCTGCTACACGGTGCAGGTGAGCTCGCAGACCGTGCAGGCGCTGGCCCAGCCGATTGGCGGCAAGCTGGTGAAGACGTATGCCTACAGCCAGACCGGGGCGGACTTGGCCACCCGCTGCGCCGGGCTGGACCTGACCTTCTTTGTGGTGCAGGGCGGCGGCCATGTGCCGGGCGGGTTTGAGCCGACGGCCTGGTGCTACCTGAGCACCGTCGGCGGCGCGCCCAGCCCCACCGCTTGCCCGTCTTCACTTAATTACCGGCTGTACCTGCCGGAAATATTGAAATGAGCGGGTCCGCTGGCGAGCCCGCTAAAGCGCGCGAACGAGCGCATCCGAGAATTCTGGCCGTTGGGGTGGTCGCGGAGCCTTTTGGATCAAGTCAAGAACAAGGGGGGCCTACAGGTTTTATTTCAATTCGTACGATTGCGCGGAACGGCGGCATACGCACGTTGATCGCGAGAACATGAGCGCCAAGTTTTGGATCGATCCCGATGTGTCGTTGGCCGAAAACCGCGGTTTTAGCAGGCGAGAATTAAGAGATTTAGAACGAATGGCGCGGAGTATATTGGAGGTGTTGCGAAATGAATGGGATGCTTTCTGCTAACCAGGCGCTGACACTGGCCAGGATTAGCCAGGTGACTGTGACAGACAATATGTTGTCGGTTGACCTCGAAGACGGCCGAACGATCGCTGTGCCAATTGGCTGGTTTCCGCGCCTGGCTTACGGCGCACCTCAGGAACGCGCTAACTTTCAGATCAGCGGCGCCGGTTATGGCATTCATTGGCCCGACCTGGATGAGGATATCGGCGTCGAAGGCTTGTTGCTCGGCAAGAAGTCCGCTGAAAGCCAGACATCGTTTGAGCGCTGGCTGGCGCGCAGGGCAGCCTCAAGCAAAATTGTGGGAACGTAATGCGAAGCGCATTTTCTGCCGCACACACTATGAGTCCGAAAGTATGAACGGCAAAATTTTCAAAATTCAATATCCGGCGTCGGCCTATACGTTTCCGGAAGACGCCCGTATTCATCAGGTGCGCTTCGACGACGCGTATATTCACCTCGACCTGACCGACGGGCGGATTCTCTCCGTGCCGCTGCGCTGGATTCCAACCCTATATAACGCCGCGGTCGAGGAGCGCGAAAAATACGAGATCAGCCGCGACCGGTCCATGCTCATCTGGAACCCGGACAAATGCGCCATCAACGATGAGCTGAGAATCGCCGACTACTTGGGCATCCCCCCGAAGAATCGCTGATCGGGAGCGCGGCGGCCTTCAAGCCCCCGCGATCTTCCCCAACGCCTTCCCCAGTCGCTCGATCTCGGCCACGGTGTTGTAGTGCACCGGGCCCACGCGCACCATGCCGCCGCTCTCTTCCAGCCCCAGCCGCTCGGTCACCGCCAGCGCGTAATAGTTCCCGTCCCACACGTAGATGCCGGCCTTGCCCAGGGCCTCGGCCACGTGGTGCGGGTGCTGGCCCTTGAGCGTAAAGCTCACCGTCGGCACGCGCTCGGCCAGCCGGCGCCGGTCGGTGATGCCGTGGATGGTCACGCCCGGCGTCTCTTCCAGCACGTCCAGCAGCGCCTGGCTCAGCTCCTTCTCGTACTCGCGGATGGCGCTCATGGCCTGCTTCAGCTTCAAGGCCCGGCCGTGGAAGCGCCCGCCGTGCTCCTTGGCGAAGCCGGCCCCAAACGTTTCGCCCACCCACTGCAAGTATTCCAGCGCGCCCAGCGTGCCGGCATAGCCCTCGAAGTTGCCGGTGCCGGTCTCAAACTTGCCGGGCGGGTCGTTGGGGGCCGGGCGCACCTTGTAGGCGCGCAGCTCGTCCAGCAGCTCGTAGCGGCCATACAGCGCGCCCACGTGCGGCCCAAAGAATTTGTAGGCCGAGCAGGCCAGGAAGTCGCAGCCCAGCGCCTTCACGTCGATGGGGGCGTGCGGCGCCAACTGCACCGCGTCGATGAAACACAGCGCCCCGGCCGCGTGCGCCAGCTCCACCACCAGCCGCACGTCGTTGATGGTGCCGACCGCGTTGGAGGCATAGCCGCAGGCCACCAGCCTGGTGTGCTCTGTGATCTGTTCTTCAAAGTCCTTCATCACCAGGGTGCAGTCCTGCGGGCGCAGGTCCACCCAGCGCACCGTCACCCCGCGGTCCTCCGCCATCTGCAGCCAGGGCGAGATATTGGCGTCGTGGTCCAGCCGCGTCACCACGATCTCGTCGCCCGGCCCCAGCTTTCGCCCCAGCGCCCGCGAGAGCATGAAGGTCAGCGTGGTCATGTTCGCGCCAAAGACGATCTCCTCCGGCCGGGCCGCCCCCAGGAAATCGGCCATGGCCTGGTGCGCCTCGTGCACCAGCGCGTCCGAGTCGACCGAGGTCTTAAACGCCCCGCCGTGGTTGGCGTTGGTCCGCAGCAGGTAGTCGCTCATGCGCGTCACCACCCGCTCGGCCACCTGTGTCCCGCCTGGATTGTCAAAAAAGACCGCCTCCGACTTCAAGGCTGGGAACTGCGCGCGCACTTGTGCCACGTCGAAAGTCATGGGTTGCTCCTTGATTCGCCTTGCACGCGGCCAGTTTACCATATGCTGGTTTAGGTTATAATTCCCTTAGAGACACCCTCAGAGTCGAAAAGGTATTGCATATGGAGCCGAAGCTGGCCGTAGTGGTAGAAGACGATCCGGGCGTCGGCGGTGTCTACGTCGAAGCCCTCAAGCAAGCCGGTTTCACCACCGAATTGTTCACCAACGGCCGCGCCGCGCTGGCGCGCCTGACCGTCGCCGTGCCCGCCATTGTCCTGCTCGATCTCAATCTGCCCATCATCTCGGGCGAAAGCGTTCTCAAGTCCATCCGCGCCGACGACCGCCTGAAGAACACCCGCGTCATCATCACCACCGGCGAGTCGCATCGCGCCAAGGAGCTGGAGTCCATCGCCGACCTGGTGCTGGTCAAGCCTGTCAGCGCCACCCAGCTTGCCGACCTGGCCGCGCGCATGATCGTGCCCGCCACCGGCCCGCTGCAAGACAGCGCGCCCGGCCAGTCAGGCTGACACGCGCCCCGGCCAGGCAGGCTAAAACGGCAGTGTTCTTCAAGGGGTCCGCGCGGCCAGGCGGCGCCTGATGATCCGCCTGGGTATCGTCACCGATTCGCACGTCCCCGACCGCATGCGCGCCCTGCCGCCAGCCGCCTTTGAGGCCCTGGCCGGGGTAGATGCTATCCTGCACGCCGGCGATATCTGCGTACAGCGCGTGCTGGATGCCCTGGCTGAGGTGGCGCCGGTGATCGCCGTGCGCGGCAACCGCGACCTGGCGCTGCCCCGCCTGCCGCTGGATCGCGAGCTGATTTTCGAGGGCGTGCGCCTGGGTCTCACCCACGGCCATGGCGGGCTGGGCCAATACGCCCAGGAGAAGCTGGTCAGTGCCGTGCG
>JAYTFQ010000293.1:0-4761 GCA_043734225.1 Anaerolineales bacterium
CCATTTCTGCCAAAACCTCCTTGATTTCCCTGGTTGCCTTGATGTCTCCGCGCCGCCGCGCAACCAGGGCCAAACATCACAGCCCACCCTCCGAGGCCCACTCGCCATGACTCAACCCTACGACATCGCCGCCTATTACTGGCCCGCCTATCACGATGAGCCGCGCTGGCGGCGCTTCATGCCCGACGGACACGGCGAATGGCAGACTGTCCGCCAGGCCGCCCCCAAATTTCCCGGACACCGCCAGCCGCGTGTCCCGCTCTGGGGCTATCAGGACGAAGCCGATCCGCGCGTCATGGAGCACAAGATCGACGCCGCCGCGCGGCACGGGGTGAATGTCTTCATCTTTGACTGGTATTGGTATGAGAACCAGCCCTTCCTCGAAGACGCCCTCAGCCGAGGCTTCCTGGGCGCGCGCAACCACGACCAGATGCGCTTTTATATCATGTGGGCCAACCACGATGCCACCACGCTCTGGGATCTGGAACACTCGCACACGCCTCAGGTCATCTGGCCGGGCGCGGCCGACCGGGCTGCCTTTGAGGCCGCCACCCAGCGGCTCATCGAGCGCTTTTTCCGCCACCCAGCCTACTACACCATTGACGGCTGCCCCGTGCTCTCCATCTACGAGCTGGGCACCCTAATCAACGGCCTGGGCGGCCTGGCCGCCGCGCGTAACGCCCTGGACGGCTTGCGCGCCCGCGTGCGCCAGGCCGGCTTCCCCGGGCTGCATCTGCAGGCCATCTTGTGGAGCAACATTCCCAGCACGCACAACTTGCTGCCCGGCGACCGCGCCCCCACCCAGGCCCACACTCTCAGCGCGCTCGGCTTCGATAGCCTCACCAACTACCAGTGGTGCCACTATGTCCGGCCCGCCGGCAGCTACCAGGCCTGGGGCGAAGCCGCCCTGGCCGCCTGGGACCCGTGGACGGCGCAGTTCTCCATCCCCTTCTATCCGCACGTGTCCATCGGCTGGGATACCAACCCGCGCTTCAAGGCCCTCCAGCCGGACCTCATCACCGGCGACACGCCCGAGCGCTTCGCCGGCTTCTTCCAGCGCGCCCTGGCCTTCGTCGATCAGCGCCGCCTCTCGCCCCGTCTCATCACCCTCAATAGCTGGAACGAGTGGAGCGAAAGCAGCTACCTTGAGCCGGATACCGTCAACGGCCTGCGCTATCTTGAAGCCGTGCGCGACACCCTGGCGCGGTGCGCGACGCTTCCTTGACCTGACATCAACCGGGTTTCTGCCCCTTCGCCGCGATTGCCTGGCAGACCTCCGCGCTTGCGTTGGGTGTCACTGTCGCGGGGGGAACGGGGGCCGGGTGTATGACAGAGTCCCCAGAGCGCAGCGGAGTGGAAGGATGAGCAGTTGTTACATCGCGTGCTGGCGCGCCATGCGCATGACCAGCGGGAACAGCGCCCTGCCGGCGGGCGTGGTCCGTACGCTTCGCGTCTTGGTGCTGCAAGCAAGCCGGCGCGCCGACGGCTGGTTCATATTCGGAGAATGGGCAAAGTCCACATTAGCCATGTGGCTCGTCCACCGCCAGAGTGATCGCCTGTTCGACTTTGAGGGCCTGGCCGTCCGCCCAGGCGGCGTTGAAGGCAACTGTATCCAGTTTGCTGCGCAGCTCTGCCAGCGTCCGCTGATATAGGGCGTGATCCTGCGGCAATAGGCCTGTGTGCAGCGATTCGAGCAGCGCATCTACAGCCCCGCAGAGCCGCGCGGCGTCGGCAACCCGCCCTTCCGCTAGGCGCAGGGCTGCAAAGGCCGCCAGACACATTGCCACACCCCGCCAGTCTCCGGTTTCCCTGAGCAGTGTCAAGCTCTCTTGGATGAACTTGTCGGCTTGTTGGTGGTCACCGCGTCGGAGGGCAACCTGCCCCAGGCGCAAGGTGGGTCCACCGAGAACATTTTTCGCACCATGCGCCCTCAGCGTAGCAGCCCCGGCCTCAAACAGTGTCTGCGCTGCTTCGATTTTATCTTGACTGAAGGCCACTTCGCCGAGGTTCCATTGCGTCACCCCAATGGAGTACTGATCGCCCGTCAGCCGGGCGCGGCTTAGCGCTTCAGTTAGAAGCGGTTGCGCGGCCGCAAAGTTGCCCATGGCGCTGAGCACCCAGCCCAACCAGTCGAGCGCGTTAATGGTCGCCCGTTCGTCGCCCACTTCTTTTGCGATGCCTAACATTTCTTCAAACAACTGCCGCCCGGCGGCGTATTTTTCGGGCTGCCCCAGGAACATGAAAAGAACTCCGTAGCAGCAGAGCGCCCACGCGCGCGCGGATGAGCGGACCGCTGCTTCCGGCATTGCAAGAATTTCGCCGACACGCTGGATAGCCTCGGCCGGATGACGACGGAACCAGAAGACGCGCAACGACCCCGCCAGCCGCAGGGCAGACAGCACTTCGTCACTCTCTATTGACCAGTCGATGGCTGCGCGCACATTGTCAAGTTCGGTCTCGAGTCTGGTAGACCATCGTTCGTCTTCGGGCCCCATAATATTGGCATCGAACAAGTCGCCGAGCCGGACAAAGAACTCCAGATGCCGGTTCCGCGCTGGCTCGTCCTCACCCGCTTCGAGTAGTTTGTCGCGCGCGTACTGTCGGATCGTCTCCAGCATCCGGTAGCGCGCCTCGCCATCCATATCCTCTACTATGACCAGCGACTTGTCCACTAGCCCCGTCAGCAAATCCAGTATATCCCGACGCGCCAGGTCAAAAGGCGCGCCTGGCAATTCTGTACGGGTAGGTGAACGGAACGCATCAGTGGCGGCAGCACTGGCCCCTTGCTCGCTGCTGCTTGCAACTTCCTCCGCAGTTTCGAGTGTCCACCCGCCGGCAAAAATGGACAGACGTCGCAATAAGACACGCTCCGGCCCCGATAGCAGGCCGTGGCTCCAGTCAATGAGCGCGCGCAGCGTCTGCTGGCGCGGCAGCGCGGTGCGGCTGCCGCCGGTCAGCAACCGGAAGCGATCGTCCAGTCGCGCGGCTATCTGCTCGACCGAGAGCGCCTTGACGCGCGTGGCAGCCAACTCGATCGCCAGCGGGATACCGTCCAGCCGTGTACAGATTTGCGCGACGGCGCGGGTATTTTGTTCCGTGAGCGCAAACCCCGCTTTAGCCGCTGCCGCGCGCTCGACGAACAAGCGCACCGATTCCAAATGCAACATGTCGGACAGCGACGGCACATGCGCCGGGTCTGGCACCGTCAGCGATGGTACGCGGTACGCTACTTCGCCCGCGATGCCTAACGCTTCGCGACTGCTGGCTAAAATGCGGAGCGTGGGACAGGCGTGCAGCAGGGACTCGCTCAATTGCGCGCAGGCTTCTATGAGGTGTTCGCAGTTATCCAAAACCAACAGCACCGTCTTGGCGCGCAGGAAGCCGGTGAGCGCCGTCTGAACGAGACGACCGACTTCTTCAGGCAAGCCCAGCGTCGCGGCGACCGTGCCCGGCACGAGGGCCGGGTCGGCCAGCGGCGCGAGTTCAATCAGCCACACCCCATTCGGAAATTCGGCTAGCAGAACGTTGGCGGCTTCGATGGACAATCGGGTCTTACCGCACCCACCGGAGCCGGTGAGTGTGACGAGGCGATTGGCGGCGACGAGACGCTCGACCTCTGCCAATTCTTTCTCGCGCCCGACAAAACTCGTCAACTGCGTCGGCAAATTGTGTCGGGGCGCCGGTTTCGCCGCCTGCCCCTGCCTGGCCCGAATTTTCTCGTACAGCGCCGTCGTCTCAGGCTCCGGCTCGGCGCTCAACTCATCGCGCAAGATGCGCGCACACTCCTGATACTGGCGCAGAGCGGCATTATGCTGCTTAGCTTGCTCATACACCAACATGAGCCCGCGGTGGGCGCCCTCGTTGAGCCGGTCCAGCGCCAACCATTGCCGGGCATGCGGTATGGCCGCCTCTGCCGCGCCCAACTCGTACTGACAACGCACCAATTTTTCCAGCACGGCGGCCAAGTCGCCGCGCAGGCCCTCGGCCTGAAAAAAGACCCATTCGTCGAAACCTGGCGCATCCTTCAGACTGAAGCCGGACAGGAAATCATCTGCATAGAGCGCCACGGTCTGGCTGAAATGTCGCGTGAGGGTCTCGCAATCCTGCTCCAGTGCGCGGCTAGCCGTCCGCCCAGTTTGAAACTCCGCCACGTCCGTCCAAACATCTGAGTCGGGGTTCAGACCCACCGCCTCACGGTCGGCCAGCAACCAGCCCTCGCCAGCGACATGATTGATCTCCCACAGCGCCTGACGCAGGTTAGCCGAAGCGCGACCCGGGTCGGCCTCCGGCCACAGCAAGGCGGACAGTATCGGGCGCAGGTGACTTTGGCGAGTAACGGCGAGATAAGCCAGCAGCGCCAACGCCTTGCGGCGGTCGATTACAACCGGCGCGTCTCCGAGTGTTACATAAGGTTGGCCAAACAGGTGGATTCTCAGCTGGGTCATGGAAAAAAATCTCCGCAGCGCGGCAATTATATACCTGAAAGGCTGGCAATTTTCCCTGAGACGCAGCTTGAGACGTTCAATGTGACAGAGGCGGAACGGGCGGTGGCTAAAGTAGGGTCAACGAAGCACGAAAGGACACCCTAACCATGTTTGCAGACAACACCTCCCAGAATATTCAGAGTATTCAGCAAAGCGGCAGACGACAATTTGAGTGGGCACTGATTCGTGGGCAGTTGGGCCAAACGTGGGCAACACTCACCAGGCATCGACACAATCTGGCCGAGCTGAGGGCAACCCCAGGCGAGAAACGGGCTGG
>JAYTFQ010000294.1:0-5630 GCA_043734225.1 Anaerolineales bacterium
TTCCCCTGTTGATAGTCTTTGCCCCTTGCTATACTGTGTGTAACACAGTATAATTTGACACATGATAAAGGACGGCGAACAGCAGCAATTGGTTGAAAACCTGGTCCAGGAGCTGCGGCGCGGGGTGGTGGTGCTGGCCGTGCTCAATGAGCTGGTCGAAGAGCAGTATGGCTACCAGATTCTCAAGCAGTTGGCTGAAAAAGGTCTGTCGGTTGACCAGGGCACGCTCTACCCGCTGCTGCGCCGGCTGGAAAGCCAGGGTCTGCTGGAGTCGCGCTGGCGGGTGGAAGAGGCCCGTCCGCGCCGCTACTACGTCATCAGCGCGGACGGGCGGGCGGTGCTGCCGCGGCTGCAAGGCGAATGGTCCAAGATCGTGGCGACGATTCAGCCGCTGCTTAAGGGAAAGGCCAGATAGGTGCACATGAAACTCATCGAGCTGTATGTGGCTGAGGTGGGCCGGCGTTTGCCCGCGCGGCAGCGCGAGGATATTCAAAATGAACTGCGCTCCGCCATCGAGGATGCCGTGGACGACGACGCCCGCGCCCAGGGCAAGCCGGCCGACGAGGCTCTGGCGGCCGAGGTGCTGCGCCGCTACGGCGCGCCAGAGAAAACGGCCGCCTCTTATTTGCCGCCGCGCTATTTGATCGGGCCCGAGCTATTTCCGAAATACGTGAAAGTGTTTGGGGCTTTGGTGTCCGTGTTGGCGCTGCTCGCGGCCATCGGTTTTGGCGCCAGTCTGGGCGCCTCGCCCGAAACGCGCGCCAACATCGGCGCGGCGCTGCTGCAGGCCGCGGCCGGCCTGTGGCTGAATGTCTGGCGTCTGGCCGCGATTGTGACGCTCGTTTTCGGCGTGTACGAATGGATGGCGCGCCGGCTGGCCGCTCCGCCCAAGGCCTGGGACCCGGCGCTGCTCAAGTTCACACCGCCCGCCGGTCGCGACCGCATCAATCCCGTCGAGCTGACAATAGAGATTGTGACCACTGTCGCAGCGCTGCTCGTTTTCAATCTATTCCCGCAATGGGTGGGCATTTATTGGCTGCAAGGCGGTCATTGGCTGGGAGCGCCGCTGCTGGCGCCAGCTTTCTTCCAATATCTGCCCGCGCTGAACATCTGGTGGGGGTCGCAGATTCTCCTCGATCTAGTGATCCTGACCCAGCGGCGCCGCCAGCCAGCCATGCTCTGGCTGAAGATGGGCCTGGATGTGGTGCGCGTGCTGATCTTTTTCCAACTGGTAATTGGACCCGCCCTGATTCAGGTTGATGCCGCGACGTGGGCCGGCCTGGCTGCTGGCGCGTTCGATGCGCAGAAACTGGCCGCCATGAATGGGGCGCTCAATACGGTTGTGCGCGTGGTTCTGGGCATTGGCACCGCCGTCGCCGCGCTGGACCTGGCGCTCGATGTTGTTCGCCGGCTGGTTAGGGGGCGGGTGCAGTTGGCGCTCTGACCGCAACGTCTCCGAACTGCGCCCAGGCATCCTCGGCCGGCCCGGCATCCTTGCCCGTCACCGACAGTCGCTCGCCCGAGCCGGCGTCGTACAGGCCGATCAGGATCATGGCGTGGTCTACTACCGGCGCATCATCCGGCAGATAGAGCTTGTAGGTGTCCACAAAGGTGCGGCCCGGATCCCAACCGGTGGTAGCATAGTTGGCCAGGCCGGGATAGGTGTCCCGCTGCGCGAGTGAGCCCTTGTCCGCTGAGTACAGATGGATGAAAAGCGTGTATGGCTGGGGGGTACGCGCCAGCACCTGCCAATAAACGGTCACCGTCACCACGCCGCCCGGGTGCGCGGCGCTGGCGTCCACCCGGTAGGCCAGCACGCGCGCGACATCGCCAATCTGCGCTTCCACCGGCGTGGCTTGCTGCACATCGGCCGCTGAGGGCGAAGGCGGAATGCCATAACGCGGGATGATCATGCCAAACAGCGCATAGCCAGAGAGCGCCAGGCAGGCCAGCAGCGTCACACCCGCCACAACTGGCCTCCAGCGGGCCGGAAACCAGGCCAGCAAACCCGCCGCCAGGAACAACGCCAGCGAGGCGTAGGCGGGAAACAGATAGCGGCCCTGCCAGCCATTGTTCAGGCTCAATCCAAAGCTGAGCGCCGCGGCCAGCGTGCCGGCGATCAGCGCCGCATGGGCCAACCACATGCTGGTAGAAACACGGGGCTGGACTGTTCGCCAGTGGGCCAGCGCGGCTTGCGGCCGTCGCCGCGCGAACAGCCGCAGCGCGCCGGCGATGCCCGCCAGCCCCACCAGCGCCGCCGCAACATACACCCAGCCTGGGAAGCACAGTGACAGCGGCCCAATTGGCCCGCAGCCCAAAATGCCGTCGAAGAACCAGGCCAGCTTGGCCGGCAGGTTGACGAAGCGCTCAGCCGCCGGCAGCGCGCCGCCCACCGCCATCACCGCCGAGTTCGCCAGGGGATCGCCGTACAATCGCTGGTTGCGCACAAACCACCAGCCGGCCAGCGCCGCCGGCGGTGCGGCCAGCGCCAGCCCGCGCAGCACAAACTGCCGCAGAGCCAGGCTCGGCCGAAGGTGCGCCTGCCACGCCTGGCTTTGCCACGCCTGGCTTTGCCAGGCGTCAATCAGCAGCACCAGCCCCAACGGCGCGATCAACACCAGCGCGCTCGCTTTGAGCAGCAAGCCCATACCCCACACCACGCCCACCAACGCCCAGCGGCCGGGCGTCAGACCCCGCCGCAAAAAATACGTCAGCAGGCCAATCACCGCCGCCCCGGCCGCCAGTGCCGAAGTGTCGTTGTTGACCAGTCCGCTCATAAACAGCACCATTGGGTTGAATGCGATCAGCCCGGCGGCAAACAGCGCGAACACATCGTCCTCGGGCCGCAGCGCACGCGCGGCGGCATAGGTCGCCAGCACCGCCAGGGCCGAGAACAGCAGCGAGATCAGCCGCGTGAGGTGCGCCACCAGCGCTTGCCCCTGGAATGGAAAGCGCTCATCCGGGTCGTTTTGAATGTAAAAGGCTTTGTTGTCGTTGCCGGGGTCGCCGGCCCGAAAGCCGAAATGGGGATTGACCAGCATGTGTATGCTGTCGGGCGAGCCGGGCACATCGACCCAGCCGGTCAGCGCCGCCGCCAGCAGATAGTACAGCGGCGGGTGGTGACCGCGCGCTGACATGAAGTCGGCGGTTTGCACCGGCAGCCGCCCATAGGCTTGCAGAAAGCGCACGAACAGATAGTGGCCGGGCTCGTCGGGTGATTCAAAGAGTGGGGTGCTCAGGCCGAAGCCCAGCCCCAGCAGCACGTGCAGCGCCAGGATGGCGCCTAGCACGGCCCGGCTCAGCCGCTGTTTGGCCGGCGTCACGGCTGGATGTCGACCGTGCCCAGCCGCACCCAGGCCTGGTCCGCTGAGCCGGCATCCGCGCCGCTCACCGGCAGCCGATCGCCGCTGTCGCCGTTGTACAGGCCATACAGCAGTTGTGTCGCGCCCGGCGCGGCGCCGGCCGGCACGGTCAGTTGGTACACATCCTCAAACGTGCGGCCCACGTCCCAGACCGTGGTGGCGTAGTTGCCCAGGCCCGGATAGCTGTCGCGCTGCGCCACGGGCGGCACACCTGGAGCCTCCAAATGCAGGAAGACGGTGTAGGGCACATCGGTGCGCGATAGCGGCTGCACATACAGCGTCACGCGCAGGGTGTCACCCGGGCGCGCGGTAGTCCGGTCGAGCTTGACGCCCAGCACTTTAGCCGTGTCGCCGATATCTGCGTCACGCGCGGTCATAGCCGCCAGCGCGACGGCGCTGGGCGTGGGCGGCATGCGGTAGGTGGGGATGACCATGCCAAACAGCGCCATCAGCGCCGCGGCCAGATTGAGCGCCACCAGCCCGGCGGCGGCCGGCGCCTGCCAGCGCGGCCGGAACCAGGCCAACCAGCCGGCCGCCAGCACAATGGCCATCGACGGATACGCCGGAAAGGTATAGCGCCCCGGCAGGCCGGGCGCCACCGTGGCGGCGTACAGCACCAGCGCGCCAAACACGCCCAAAATCGTCACACCGTGCAGGCACCACAGCGCTGCTTCCGGCGTCAGCCAGGCCAGCTTCAGCACCTCGCGCCACTTGCCCGCCGGGTTCGCGGCCGGTTGGGCGCGCAAGGCGCGCACTGCCAGCGGCGCCGTTCCGGCCACTGCCAGCAGCCCCAGCGCCGCCGCCGCCCAATAAATGGCATACGGATAGGTGATCATCAGCCCGTTGCCGAAGCGCCCCAACAGGCCCGTCAAGAACAGTTTGAGCGCCAGCAGCGGCGGGATCGGGTCACAGCACCACATCTGCTGCACTATCTTGTTGGCTGTGAAGTCGCCGTACAGGCTATAGTTGCGCCAGAACCACCAGCCGGTCAGGGCCAGGAAGGGCAGGGCGATGGCCAGCCCGCCGCTGACGATGATGCGCAGCTTGCGCTGCCGCCAGGCGTCATACAGCAAGGTCAGCCCGATGGGCGCGGCCAGCACCAGCGAGCTCAATTGCAGCAGCAGCCCAATCGCCAGCAGCACGCCCAGCAGCGCCCAGCGCCGCAGGCTGAAACCGCGCTGCACACCCGCCCCCAGTACGTATAAAATGATCGCGCCGGCGGCCAACATGGTGGTGTTGTTCTGGGCCACCCCGCTCATGAACAGCAGCATCGGGTTGAAGGCCGCCAGTCCGGTGGCCAGCAGCGCCAGCCCTGCGCCATCTGGCCCCGGCCGCATTTGGCGCGCCAGCAGATAAGTGAAGATCAGCCCGACCACCGAGAAGGCCAGCGCCAGCACGCGCGTGATATGCACCACCAGCGCCTGCCCGCTGTACGGCCAGCGCTCCTCCGGCCCGTAATGCACAAACTGAGCTTTGTTTTCCAGGTTGGGGTCGTCGTAGCGGAACCACACCTTGGGGTTGACCGCCATGACAATTCGGTGCGCGTCACCCCGCACCGGCACCCAGGCCGTCAGCGCCGCCGCCAGCAGGTGGAACAGCGGCGGATGATGCGCGCGCGGGCCCTGCGTGTCCAGCGTCTGCACCGGCAGGCTGTGATACAGCTGCAGATAGCGAATGAACAGATAGTGGCCGTCTTCGTCGGGCGCTTCGAAGATGGGCGTGGCGGCGCCGAACCACAGCCCAAGCACGATGTGCCCCAGGACGATGCCCGCCAATAGCAAATGGGTGCGTTTCATAGGCTGGCCGGCAGTATACCCGAACTCGCCGGCCCTACCGGCCCACCGTGAACACGTCCGTCACGATCAGCTTGTCCTGGTCCGTCGGTTGGCCGGTCGCGTCCAGCGGGTGGCTGCGCTCGCCCGTGGCGCGGTTCCACAGCCCCAGCGCCAGGGTATATTGGCCGGGTGGCAGGTCGGCTGGTAGCGCCAGGCTCAGCCCATCGGCCTGCGGCTGCCCCAACGGCCAGCGCGTGGTGGGATAGAACAGCAGCGGGTCCACCTGGTCAGCCTGGGCCAACACTTGCCCATTGGGTCCATACAGATGCACGAAGACGCTCACCGGCTGCGTCATGGGCTGCGTGGCCGCCAGATAGAACGTCAGCGGCACCAACTTGCCTGGACGGGCCGCCAGCCGCGGCAGGTCATACCCCACCAGCGCCAGGCCGTCATCAAAGCGCGTAAAGCGCTGCACCTGGGCGTTGGGCACACT
>JAYTFQ010000295.1:0-4215 GCA_043734225.1 Anaerolineales bacterium
TTGGCGTATTTGTCTAGCGAGCGCACCGACACCAGCCAGCGCATCTGTCCGCTGTGATGGTCCTTGAAGCCATACAGCTTGCCCTGCCGCAGCAGACGCTGAATCGTATTCGGGTGCAGCCCGCTGCGCGCGGCTGCCTGATCAATTGGGATAAAGTCATCGCCCACTGCCCTCTCCAGCCCCCTTGCATGAATGAGATACCGGTACCATAATCTCCATTGTGCCGAACTTATGTTCTATCTGTCAAGTGGCAATTTGAACGTAAAATAGCCAAAAGGACATTCTTATGCCTGTTACCATCCAGCAAGCCATCGATTCCATCCTCTCCACCGTCCCCGGCGCGCCGTTTCCCGGCACCGTGGACACGGTTAAGCTGGGCGATCCCGGCCAGCCGCTCAAGCGCATCGCCGTCACTTTCCTGGCCTCGGTGGAGGTGATCGAGCAGGCCATCCAGCAGGGCGCGAACTTTCTCATCACCCACGAGCCGACGTTCTACAACCACCCCGACGAAATCGATTTTCTGGACGGCAACCCGGTGTATGCCGCCAAGCGCCGCCTGATCGAAGAATCCGGGCTGGTGATCTGGCGCTTCCACGACACGCTGCACTCGATGAAGCCGGACCCGATCAACGTTGAGCTCATCCGCGCCCTGGGCTGGGCGGACTACGTGCTGCCCGGCCAGTCTTCCGTGTGCCGTTTGCCCGCGCCCATGCCACTGCGCGCTCTGGCCCAGCACGTGAAAACCAGCCTCGACGCCACTGGCCTGCGCGTGGTGGGCGAGCTGGACCGCCCGTGCCAGACCGTGGCCCTGTCGCCCGGTTCGCCGGGCGTGCGCGCGCAG
Source organism: Anaerolineales bacterium (assembly GCA_043734225.1). GTDB lineage: Bacteria > Chloroflexota > Anaerolineae > Anaerolineales > UBA6663 > JAYTFQ01. The sequence goes on from JAYTFQ010000295.1 coordinate 842, forward strand.
CTTGGCCAGTTGGGGCAGCCCGGTGTCGACGTGCTGCTGGCCGGCGAAATCTTTGAGTGGGAGACCAGCGAGTTTGCCCGCGACGCGCGCAGCCAGGCGGCCGGCAAGGGGCTGATCGTCACCGGCCACGCCGCCAGCGAAGAGCCGGGCATGCGCTGGCTGGCGCCGTGGCTGGAGCAGCGCTTCCCCGGCGTGCCGGCGACCTTCATCCACACCGGCAGCGCGTTTCAGACGCTGTAAGATAATTCGCCACGAATTGGCACGAATGAACACGAATTGATCTGGTTCAGGTTCGCTGGCGAATAAGGCATGCTTCTGATGGAGCTCAAGCCCATTTTTCCGCTCGGCTGAGGGTACAATAGTCACATGACTGATTTGCCAGCGGCGGATGAAGTGCTTTTCGACGTTCCGACGCCGCTGGGCTTCCATGTCCGCTGCACGCGCCAGTATTGGCAGCTGATTACCACGATTAAGCATCCGGTGATGGCCGGGCATGAAGAAGATGTCAAGACTACGCTGCAAAACCCGTCCGAAATCCGGCGGAGCCAAAGCGATGCCGCGGTCTTTTTGTTTTACGGCGCCAAACGAGCGGGACGGTGGGTTTGCGCGGTGGCCCGACGGCAGAACGGCGAAGGATTTGTGATTACTGCCTATCCGACCGACGCCGTGAAAGAAGGAGAAACGGTATGGCCCAAGTAAAGGTTTATTACGACGAAGTCGGCAACACCCTGACCGTCTGGTTCGGCAATCCCCAGGACGAAGCCGTCAGCGAAGAAACGGGCGACGAAGTGATCCTGATGAAAGACAAGACCGGGGCCGTAATCGGTTTTGAAAAGCTCAACTTCCAGCTGCCCAGTCCTAAGCATCTGCAGGTGGCCTTCGAAACCATCGCCGGCTGAGTCTGTCAATTCGGCGCATTGAGCCGCCTCGGCGAGCCGCATGCCTCCCATCACCGCCTTCCACGGCCCGCATGCCTTCCTCGCCAACTTCGCCGCCTCGCCGGTGGTCCTCGACGGCCAGACCTATCCCACCGTCGAGCACGCCTTCCAGGCCGCCAAGACCTTCGACCCTGAACAGCGCCAACTGATCCGCGACGCCAACACCCCCGCCAGCGCCAAGCGCCTGGGCCGGCAGGTCTCCCTGCGCGCCGATTGGGAGCAGGTGAAGTACGAGATCATGCGCCAATTGCTCCACCAGAAATTCGCCATTCCCGACCTGCGCGCCGCGCTGCTGGCCACCGGCGACGCCGAACTGATCGAAGGCAACACCTGGAACGACCGCACCTGGGGCCGGGTGCTGGTCAAGGGGCAGTGGGTGGGCAAGAATTGGCTGGGCGAGTTACTGATGCAGGTGCGGAAGGAAGCTAAGGATGAAGGATGAAGGATGAAGAGATCAGAACTCGGATGTCAGCCTCCTGCCTCCCGCCTTCCCCCCTTCGTGTTTCTTCGTGACCGCTTGCCCCCTTCTGTTTAGGGGGTCGTGGATCACGCTTTTGCTCTTGCCTCCAGGATCTCCTGGATCAGCACTTCCCCCGGCACGTGCTCGGCCAGGGCGGGGTCGGCGCCCATGCGCGTGAGCAGTGCCTGGGCGATGCGGCGCGCCAGCGCGGAGCGGTTGGAGAGCGTCTCGCGCCGGCGCAGGAAGTCCTCGGCCAGCTCCAGGTCGCGGCTGGTCAGGCGCTCCACCGGCCAACGGCCGCCGCTGACGCTCGGCGTGAGGCCCGGGTTGGCCCGCACAGGGGCGGCGGCCAGGCTCTCCAGCGTCACCGCTGCCCGGTCGTGCACCACCACCGTGCCGGCGGCCAGGTCGCCCAGCCGGCGCGCCTGGCTGTTGACGAACATCACCACCACCCCCACGCCGTAATAGGCCGGCAGAAAATCCACCAGCCGCACCAGGTTGCGGATAATTGACTCGCTCAGGGTGATGGGGGTACCATCCAGCCGCAGCACGCGCAGGCCCATGCGGCGCTTGCCGGGCGATTGGCCGTTCCAGAGCAGCTCGAAGAAAATGTAGTAGCCCCACAGAAAGGCGAAGGCGATCAGCCCGAACAGGCCCAACAGCCAGGCCAGCCCGCTGCTGTCGCCGCTGGCAAAGGAAAAGTTGAACACAAAGCGCGCCACCAGCAGCATGGCCACATTCACCACCACCTCCAGCACCACGATCAAGACGCTGTCGATGATGGCGGCCAGGAAGCGCGAGCCGATGCCGGCCACGCGGTAGCCGAAGATGACGTTTTCAGGCGTGTCGATGCGCAGGGTGTCGTCAGGCGTATTCATCAGTGGCCCTTGGCGCAGGGGCGTTCAAATGAACGCCCCGCCCGCGGCGGCGTGACCAACATGGATGCTAATCAGTTTTACCAAACGCGCCAGTCGGACTGGAAGACGCTCACCCAACTGCTCGACCGCGCCCAGCGCGGCCTGGCCGGCCTCTCGCCGGACGAGGTCGACCGCCTGGGCGCGCTGTACCGCCTGGCCACCTCCGACCTGGCGCTGGCCCAGCGCGACTACCCCAACCAGCGCGTCACCGAGTACCTCAACCAGCTGGTGGCGCGGGCGCACGCCATGATCTATCAGACCCAGCCGCTGGCGCTGGGCCGCATCTGGGCCTTCGCCGCGCGCGGCTTCCCGCGCGCCTATCGCCAGGCCTTCCCCTTCATTCTGGCCGCCATGGCGCTGCTGATTATCCCCGCGCTGGCCGCCGGCTTCAGCACCGCCTGGCAGCCGGCCTCCGCCCGCTGGCTGCTGCCGGCCGAGGCCCAGGCCCTCATCCCCAGCATCGAGCAGCGCCAATTGTGGACCAATATCCCGGTGGGCGAGCGGCCGTATGCCTCCAGCTTCATCATGCAGAACAATATCCGCGTGGTGTTTCTGGCCTTCGGCGGCGGCATGCTGGCCGGGCTGTACACGGTCTGGGTGCTGCTGCTCAACGGCCTGGAGCTGGGCGGCATCAGCGGGCTAACCGCCCACTACGGCATCGGTTTCGATCTGTGGACTTTTGTCATTGGGCACGGCGTCATCGAGCTGAGCGTCATCGCCATCGGCGGCGGCTCGGGGCTGATGCTCGGCTGGGCCATGCTCCAGCCCGGCCTCCTGCGCCGGCGCGACGCGCTGGCCCAGGCCGCCGGCCGGGCAGTGCGGCTGGTGTTCGGCTGCGTGCCGCTGCTGGTGCTGGCCGGCACCATCGAGGGCTTCATCTCGCCGTCGCAGGCCATCCCCTGGCCGGCGCACTGGGCCATCGGCCTGGGCAGCGGCGCGCTGCTGTATGCCTATCTGCTCCTGGCCGGCCGGGAGCCTAAGACGGAAAAACCTTAGCCACGAATTGGCACGAATTGGTTTCTGTTCAGCCGGTCATAAAATGCCGGCCGAATTGGGTGC
>JAYTFQ010000296.1:0-19549 GCA_043734225.1 Anaerolineales bacterium
CTCATCCATGTCAATGCCGAAACCGGGCTGGTCGTTGGCCCACTCGTAGCCGCCGTGCAGCTCTGGCAGGCCGGTGAACACCTCGCGCATGCCCTCGCCAAACACCACCACTTCCTGAACTCCGAAATTGTGGCAGGCCAGGTACAGGTGCAGGTTGGCGGCATGGCCGATGGGCGACACGTCGCCCGGCCCTTGCCAGGCCGAGCGCACGCCAAACGACTCGCACAGCGCCGCCAGCTTGCGCGCCGGCGTCAGCCCGCCGATGGCGCTGATGTGCGTGCGGATGTAGTCGATCAACTGCTCGGCGATCAGCGGCCGCCATTCCAGCGGGTTGACGTGCTGCTCCCCCATGGCAATGGGCGTGGCCGATTGCCCGCGCAGCCGCCGGAACCATTCCACCTGCTCCGGGGCCAGCGGGTCTTCCAGGAAAAACAGGCGGTACTGTTCCAACTCCTTGGCCAGCCGGATGGCGTCGATGGGCGCCAGCCGCTCGTGCACATCATGCAGCAGGAACAGCTCAAACCCGATCTTGCCGCGAATGTACTCGAACAGCTTGGGCACCGAGCGGGCGTACTCATCCGGGTTGTAATACATGCCTGGAAAATCGCCGTCGGTCTTTTTCTCGTACTTGCCGCCGTAGCCGTTGAGCTGGCAGCGCACCACCAGCACCCCGTCATCGCGGAAGCGCAGCATGTTGTCCAGCACTTCTTGCGGGTCGCGCCCATCGGCGTGTCGATAGTACATGGCTGCCGGCCGGCACTTGCCGCCCAGCAGCTCGTACACCGGCATGCCGGCCACCTTGCCGCGCAGGTCCCACAGCGCCAGGTCCACCCCGCTGATGGCGTTGTTCAGCACCGGGCCATTGCGCCAGTAGGAATTGACGTACATCATGTGCCACAGGTCTTCCACGTTGCTCGGGTCGCGCCCGCGCAGCAGCGGATCGAGATACTCATCCACCGCCTGCGCCACCAGCTTGGAACGCCAGGTGAACGTGCCGCAGCCCAGGCCATACAGCCCGGGCACATCCGTATCCACCCGCACGATCACCAGCCCAATGCCGTCGGGCGCCGTCAAGATTGATTTGACGCTCGTAATCTTCATGGTTATTTCCCCCGTCACAATCCACGCGCCGGCCAAAACCGCCCGCGGCGCGTTTGGTAACGGAAATTTACGACCACAAACGGTCCCACGACCGCTCGGTATCCCACTCCGGCGTGGGCTCGAAGAACCCCTGGTCTTCCGGTATCAGGTGCGCTTTCACCGCTTCCAGGTTGAGCTCGAAGCCCAAACCGGGCGCCTCCGGCACGGGGATATATCCGCGCTGGATGATGGGCTTCGGCACTCCATCGATAAAGTCGCTCCAGAACGGGATGTCGGTGAAGTGGTGCTCCAGCGCGATGAAGTTTTCGGTGGCAGCGGCGCAGTGCACGCTGGCCATGGTGCTCACCGGGGTGCCGGCCATGTGCATGGCCATGCTGATGCCATGCTCCTGGGCCAGATCGCCGATGCGCTTGGTCTCCAGGATGCCGCCGCTGCTGGCCATGTCGGGGTGGATCACGTTCACCCCGCGCGCCTGCAACAGCGGCATAAAGCCTTCCTTCAGATAAATGTCTTCGCCGGTGCACACCGGCGTATCCAGCGCGCGCTCCAACTGCACCCACTGATCGGTGAACTGCCACGGCACCAGGTCTTCCAGCCAGGCCAGGTTGAACGGCTCCAGCGCCTTGCCCAGCCGCAGGCAGTCGTCCACGCCGATGTGGCCAAAGTGGTCGGCGGCGATGGGCAGCTCGTCGCCCACCACCGCGCGCACCTCGGCCACATAGTCCACGAGCAGCCGGATGCCCTTCTCGGTCAGCCGCACGTGCGTGAAGGGGTGCTGGATAGAGTGGATGTCCAGCATCTTTTCATAGGGCGTCTCGTCGCCGTCGCGATGCAGCATGCCCGCCGGGAAGCTGAGCGCGCCCGGCACGTTGATCAGCGGCTCGATGCCCACGTCCATCTTTGCGAACGTCCAGCCCTGCTCCATGCGGCTCTTCAGCTTATGGCCCATGGCCGCGCCGGTCGGCTCGTTGGGCGTGTCGCAGTACATGCGCACCGCGTCGCGGAACTTGCCGCCGGCCAGCGCGTAGGCCGGCACGCCATACGCCTTGCCGGCCAGATCCATCAGCGCCATTTCCACGCCACACACGCCGCCGGCGCCGCGGGCGTGGTGCCCAAACTGTTTGATTTTGCGAAACAGCTTGTCCAGGTTGCACGGGTTCTCACCCAGCAGCCGGTTCTTCAGCATCAGCGCATACGTCTTGCTGGACCCGTCGCGCACTTCGCCATAGCCGCTGATGCCCTGGTTGGTGTCGATGCGGACAATGGGGAAACGCCAGCCCCCCCAACCCACGGTGGCCGTGCGCATGTCCGTGATCTTCAGGTGGCTGGGCCGCGAGCTCTGGTTGACGTTTTCCTCCGGTCGGGGCATTACTTGCCTTCTTTCAGCCAGTTCTGGAAGTCGGCTTCGATCTCGGCGCTCCAGGCGCTGTCGATTTCGCCGCTGCCATACACGCCCTGCGCAATGCGGCCCTTGCCGAAGCGGTCGCGGGCGGCGATGGCCTCGCTCTTCTCCGCCACCGACTGGGCCAGATGCGGCGGGATGAACAGCACCCCCGTGGGTGTGCCCAGCACCACGTCGCCCGGCAGGCAGGTGGCCCCGCCAATGCGCACCGGGATGTTAATGCCCGCCAGGGTCACATTCGCGATGCCGGTCGGATCCACGCCGCGCATATAGATGTTGACGTCGTTCAACTGCATGATGCCCTGGTAGTCGCGAATGCCGCCGTCAATTACCGCCCCGGCATGGGTGCGGGTGGCCACGGCCGTGCCCAGGTTGTCGCCGATGACAGTGCCATCCTTGATCTTGCCAAAGATGTCGATCACCATCACGTCGTTCAGTTGCAGCTGCGAGATCACCCACGAGTTTTGGCCGCCGGCATTCGACCGGCCTTCGGCCACACCCGCCGCCTGCACCGCATCATGATAATCGGCTCGATAGGGAATGAATTGGGCCGTGACCGCGCGCCCGACCGTAATGCGCCCCGGATGGGTTTCTTTCCAGTTGGGCTCGAACTGGTGGCGATAACCGGTCCCTAGCTCCCACATCGTTCCCCAGGCTTCCTCGGTGGTGGCGTTCTTGATGCGCGCCAGCAGCTCGTCCGGCACCCGCGGCCGGCCGTCGGGGAAACGGTCGAACGGGTTGAGCTTGGTCATTTCGATCAGAGCTTCGCGTGAGGGCTGAATAGACATGATCTTAGACTCCGGTTGGTTGGCAGGCTGGTTTAGGAACCCGATGGGTGTGTCCAGCCGAGCAAGCGCTCGGCCTTAGAACTGTTGAAAAAGCTGCGGTGGCCGCTCAAATCGCCGGTGACTGGCACGTGGGGATAGTGCCGCTGGGCCAGCTCGAGCGAGGGCACCTTGGACGTGCTGTCCGGCCCGACGATAAAGAACACCTCGGCCCCATGGATATCGGCGGTCAGCGACAGCAGCGAGGCGCGCGCGGCCGCCTCAAACAGGGTGTAGCCCCACAGGTGTTTGGAGAGGGTCTTGCCGTCATCGCCATCCCAGCGCATCATGAGCGACTTATCCGGCACCACGCCGTGAAAGCGCAAGCTGGCGATGGTCATGTCTTCGTAGCGGCGCACCATCGATTCGGCCTGCAGTTCGCAGATCCACTTGGACAGGCTGTAAGGATCTTCGCTGTAGGTGGGGTGCAGCTCGTCCACGGGAAAATAATCGTAGCGCGGCATGCGGCTGTAGGCCGAGCCAATGGCGTTGATGCTCGAGGCCTGGCACACGCGCTGAATGCCCAGCTCGGCCGCGACCCGCAGCGCATTGTAGCTGCCCACCACATTGTTGTTGTGCACCACGTGATCCGGATGGTGGCCGGGCGAGGCGATAGCGGCCATGTGCACCAGCGCGTCGCAGCCGTACACGGCGTTCAATAAGGCCTCGTAGTCGGACATCTCAGCCTGCACGAAGGTGGTGTTCGGCAGTGGCGCCACCTCTTCGGCCGGGGCCACCCGGTCGATGCATACCAGGCTGTGGCCGTCGGCCAGAGCCATATCCACAATGGCGCTGCCGACCCGGCCAGTTGATCCAGTAATCGCGATACGCATGTTGCTTCAATCTCCGTAGACGGCCTGGCGCAGGCCGCGAATATAGCCAATGGCATACAGTCTGCCAAAGGACGAATAGCCGGCGTTCTCGTTGTTGTCGCCTTCAACCGTCGGCACGTGATCCGGTCGCAATACCCCTTCAAAGTTGATCTCGCGATAGGCCTTCAGGCAGGCCAGCATATCGGTCTGGCCGGCGTCGTGCCAGGTCTCTTCAAATTTTTCCGGCGTGCCGCGCACGTCGCGGAAGTGTATAAAGAAGATCTTGCCCTGCTGCCCAAAGCCGCGGATGGCGCCCGGCAAATCCTTGGTCATCAGGGTAAAGTTGCCCTGGCACAGGGTGATGCCGTTCATTGGGCTGGGCGCCAGATCCAGCAGGCGCTGGAAATTGTCGATGCTGCGCATGATGCGCCCCACGCCGCGGATGGGCGACAGCGGTGGGTCGTCCGGGTGCATGGCCAGCTTGACGTTGGCCTTTTCGGCCACCGGCAGCACGCGCCGCAGGAAGTAGCCCAGGTTCTCCCACAGCTCGTCCTCGCTGATGGGGCCGTTCTCGGTGTTCCCAGCCGGCACCAGGTTCTTATCGAAGCTGGTGACCACCGACCCGCCGCGCGAGGGCGTGCTGGTGTTGGTGCGCAGCCAGTTGAAGTCGGTCATCCACTCGTAGCACCACACCGGGATGCCCAGCCTGCCCATGTTTTCCAGCAGAGTGCAAACCGTGTCAATCTCCGCGTCGCGGCCGGGCAGGCCGCGCTTGGCCTTGTTCAGCGGCGGGCGTGATTCGAGCACCGCCAGCTTGAACCCGGCGCTTTCGTAGCGGTCTTTGATGCGCTGCAGCGGGGCGCGATCCCAGGGCGCATCCGCGCCGTTCAGCGGGTCGTCAAACGCCATCCCACCCACCGCCCAATCAACCCCCGCTTGCTTGGCCAGTTTCCACAGCGGTGTGGGCGTCGGCGGCAAGAATTCTGCAATTTCGATCATCTGTCTTTCTCTCTTTCTCTTTCTCTTTCTTTATCTTTATTTTATGCGTCTTGCAGCACAGCGCTGCGTCCGCCATCAATCAAAATCGTGTTGCCCGAAATGAACCCCGCCAGCGGGCTGCACAAGAATGCGCACAGCGCGCCCACCTCGCTCGGCTTGCCCAGCCGCCCCACCGGGTGCAGCGCTTCAATCTGCGCCCGCCGCGCGGCCGGGTCGGGCTCGGTGGCAAACAAGGCCACATTCATAGCCGTATCAATAAAGCCCGGCGCCACGCCTATGGCTCGAATGTGGGGCCCCCACTCCAGCGCCAGTGAATGAACCAGCCCGATCAGCGCCGCCTTGGCCACGTTGTACGGAAAAGCACCGGGAAGGGTGCGATAGCCCTGGATGGAGGCCATGATCACCACCACCGGCTGCTCAGCCTGGTCGAGGAAAGGCTTGGCGGCCTGCGCCACGCGCCAGTGCGCGGCCAGGTTCAAATTCATGTTCGCTTCCCACAGCTCCTCGCTGGTGTGTTCCGCGCCGCCAAACAGATTGGCGCCGGCGTTGGAAACCACATAGTCGATGCCGCCCAACTGCCGCGCCGCCCAACTGACAAACGCCCGCGCCGCTTGGGCCTCGGTCAGGTCCACGGTTTGATAGAACGCCCGCCGTCCGTTTTCGGCCGCGCCGGCCAGAAAGCCGCGCGCGCCCTCGCTCTCGGGCGGCTCCAGGCCGCAGCCGGCCACGTCGGCGCCCGCCTGCGCCAGGGCCAACGCCACAGCTGCGCCGATGCCGCTGCTGGCTCCGGTGACAATCGCTCGCCGTCCGCTCAATTCAATGGAAAGCATGGCTCCTGCCTTGACCTGCTATCTCCCGCTTCCCGATCAGCCCATTGCTGGCCGTGCCAGGCACGATCCGAACTTGCCAGGCATGGCCAGGAACAGGCTTTTTGGGGAAAGCGGCTGGGGATTAAGTCAGCGCCCCGTAGGCCGCCAGAATACGGTCCATCTCAGCATTGACATTGTCGTCGAGGCGCCGCCGGGCCGGGTCAGCGTCAAACCAGGCCAGTGTGCGGCGGATGCCTTCGCGGAAGGGGATGGTGGCCTGGAAACCCGGCACGAAGGTCTTGATCTTGGTGTTGTCAAAGATCACGCTCCAGGCCTTGTCGCCGCGCAGCCCGCGGCCGGTTTCTGGCGCCACGCGCTCAATAAAATCCGTGGCGATGTGGACCAGCCTGGCCGGCGCGCCGGCCGCGTCGGCGATGATCTCGTAGATCTGGTTCCAGGTGAGCACCTCGTCGGAAGTGATGTGGAAAGCGTTGCCGATGGCCTGCTCGTTGCCCAGCAGCCCCACAAAGCCCTTGGCGAAATCATCCGCGTGCGTGTTCACCCACAGTGATGAGCCGTCGCCATGCGCGATGATTGGCCGGCCCGTCTTGATCCGGTCGATCAGGGTATAGCTGTCCCAGCCGCCAATGGCGATGGGGAAGTTCCGATCGCCGTAAGTCAGCGACGGGCGCACGATGGTAGTTGGAAAACCCTCGTCGCGGTAGGCCTGCAGCAGCCGCAGCTCGCAGGCGATCTTGTTTTGCGAGTAGGGCCAGACCGGGTTGTAGAGCGGCGTGGATTCGGTGATGATCGGGTGGCTGGGCGGCTTCTGGTAAGCCGAGGCCGAGCTGATGAAGATGAACTGCTTCACCCGCCCGCGGAACAGCACCAGGTCGCGCTCGATGTCGTCAGTGGTGTAGGCGATCCAGTCCACCACCACATCGAAGACGTGGTCACCCAGCGCCTGCTTGGCCTGCTCGGCCGCGTGCACATCGGCGTTAATCACCGTCACGCCGGGCACGCTCACCTGCCGCTGGCCGCGGTTGAGCCAGAAGAGCTCAATGCCCCTGGCCACCGCTAGCCGGCTGACCGAGGTGCTGATAAAACCCGAGCCCCCGATAAAGAGAACTTTCATGCGTCCCGACTCCTTCGTGCCGTCGCGAGACGCCCCACCGGGCGTCTCTACATTTGCACGTCCGCAGTTGTAGAGACGGGGCGGTGCCCCGCCTGGGTTACCGCACCGGCTGGCGCTTCTCCCACCCGGCCCGAAACAGCGGCAGAAAATTATCCGGGTTATACGGGTGCTTGGCGATCTCCTCATAATTCAGATCAGTGCCCCAGCCGATCCGGTCTTCCTCCAGCTCGATGCCGCCGGCCGTCACCTCAATGGGGCGCGTGAGGATGCGCCGGCTCCAATCGTCGTTGTACTCGTCAAAGATCTCGTGGATTAGAAAGTTCGGGGTAGCGGTGTTGAGGTGCGCGCACACCAGCGAGCACAGCGGGCCTTGCGCGCTGTGCGGCGCAGTAACTCCATTGTGGGCATTGACCATGCCGCACACCTGCTTGGCGATAGTCAACCCCAGGAATTGAGGCTCGAGCTGAATAATGTGCACCGCGTCGTGGTCCAACAGCTCGGAAAACTGCTGCGCCGAGTAATAATCCTCGCCGCAGGCAATCGGCACCGGGCTGCGCCGGGCCACTTCCACCATTTGCGAGATGCGCTGCGGCGGTACCGGCGCCTCGAACCAGGTGGGGTGATAGGGCAGCATGGCCTCAGCGAATTCCAGCGCGGTGTGCGGGCTGAAGCGGTTGTGGCCCTCCACCAAAATATCCACCGCCGGCCCCACCGCCTCGCGCACCGCGGCGATGATCTCAGTCGTCAGCGCAAAGTCCGTCCGGTCCACCGTGCGCCAGGCCGAGCCGAACGGGTCGAATTTCAAGGCCGTATAGCCGCGGCTGACCACTTCTTTGGCCTTGTCGTGAAAGCTCTGCGCCTCACGCGGCCCGCGGTACCAACCGTTGGCATAGCAGCGCAGCCGCTCGTGGCAGCGCCCGCCAATCAGCTTGTACACCGGCTGCTGGGTGGCCTTGCCCATGATGTCCCAGCAGGCAAACTCGATCCCCGACAGCGCCGCGCCCTGCACCTGGCCGCCATCCGAGAAGACATCGCGGAAGAGCCGCAGGCTGTGGTTTTCCACGTCGAACGGATCCTGGCCAATCACAAACCGCTTCAGCTCGTGGATAGCGGCTTCCACCGTCTTGGCAAAGCCGTTCAGCGTCGCCTCGCCGATGCCATGCAGGCCGGCGTCAGTGTCCACGCGGGTGAACACCCAATTCTTCCACGGATTGCCGACGATATAGGTCGTGACGTCCGTAATCTTCATGGTGAGAGTACAACCTCCAGCCACCAGGCGCGCGTACCGCCCGGCGGCAGTTCGCCAAATAGCTGGTGCCGCGACACCGCCTCGGACAGCGAATCTTGCGCGCCCAGGCACGGCTCCAGCCCCAAATTGTAATAGGGCCCGCCCCCATCCCCAGCCCACGCCCCCAGGTTCATCCAGAAACCCACCTGCGGCAGCAGCGCCGGGTCCCAGCGCATGTGCAGTGCGCCATCATTGGCCTGCACCGCCGCCCAGCCCTGCCCCTCGGCCAGCGGGTCGCTCCACAGCTTAAGTGCCACCGCCGCGCTCCGGTCGGGCAAGGCGGTCAGGTCATGGCCGCCCACGCTCAGCGGAAAGCTCAGTCCGCTTTCGGCCACGGCCGCCGCGGGCACGCTGCTCCAGCGGTTGAAGCGCGCCTCGGGCGGCAAGCGCAGCGCCATACCCGGCTCAATCGCCAGCAATGGGTGCAAGCTCCAAATAAATTGCAGCGGCGCGTGGCCCTGATTGGCAATAGTATAGTCCACCCGCAGACGTCCCGAGCCTGCCGCCGCGCGCACCTGCCGCTCGAAGCGATACGGCAGCATCGCGCCCTGCCAGCGCGTATTGAGCGACACTGTACCCTCCCCGACACTGACCTCCAGCGCTGGTGTTTGCGACCACAGTTCACCGTGATCGGGCAGCGCCGTGCCCGTCCAGGGCGCCGAAGGATAGTCGCACGGCGCCACGGTTGGAAAACACTCGTCCCAACCCCCAGTATCGGCCGTGGCCACATAGGAACTATTCGGCTCCGCTCGCCGATAGGGCATGCGCGGATTTCGCCACAGCCACTCGCGTCCACTGCGCAGGTCGCGCAGCGAGCTAATCTTGCCGCCCAGCTCAGGGATCAGGCATAGGCTTAGGACGCCCGTGTCCACCATGACGGTCTCAAGCCCATCGTTCGTGCCGCGCGTGACTGTCAAGCTGCTCATGCGCCTGGCTCCGCGAACAAGGACTGCCAAAAATCCAGCGCCGTCAGCACGTCCGCTGCCTGGGGGTCTGGGCCATCCAGCGCCACCGCCGTGCAGCCCGGCTGCCAGGTCGCCCCGGCTGGCCGCAATGTCTCGGCCACCAATTGCCCAAACAAGTCAACTTTTCGCGCCCGGTCGCCGGCGGCCAGGCACGCGCGCAGCAGCGCCAGGTAAGCGGCCTCATGTTGCTGCAAGTAACGTAGGGCCGCTTTCTCGCCTTCCCAGGGCAAATCTCGGAACTGGAAGTACGCGCGGCAAATGTCGCTCAACCCGCCGCACAGCATCAGGTCGACGGCGGTCTGGTAAACGGGATCGTCCACTTGTGCCATGCGCGCCAGTTGAACCAATCCAAAGTTGTGCCAAAACCAGGCGCTGCTTTGATCGGCATAGCGGACGGGCGCCCGCCAACCGCCCTGCCGCGCCAATGCCTGCGCCCGCGCCAGACGCCCGGAGGCGTCATACCTGATCTGCGCGGTCTGCATCTTGAGCAAGAAGCGCCCGTCCTGGGTGTTCGCCGCGACCTGCCCGCCGCCGGCCAGCAGCCGGTCCGCCTGCTCAGTCAGGACAAACACCACGTCGGCCATGCGCCCATTGATGTGCGACAGCATCTGGAAAATCGCGATCGGCAAAGCCGTGGCCAGGATCAGCAAGTCATAGTCGCTGGCCGGCAAAGCAGCGGCGCCCGCCCGCGACCCGAACAGGGCCAGGCCATCCACCCGCTCATCGGCCGCCAGGCGCGCCAGGGCTGCGTCCAGGGTCAAATGGCTGGAGAGGCTATCCCGCAGCAGCGGCATCGAGGCCGTCATACGGTGCGGCTCGCCTTGGCGCGCAGTTCAGCCAGCCTCTGATCGCGGTCGCGCGCCTTGCCCTGGTTGGCTTCCTCGCTGTCCCATTTGTAGGAGACCGCAAAGAAATGCCGCGCCAGGGCGCTGGAAAAGATGTGCCGCTGCTGATGCGTCTCCATCACCCGCGTCATCAGCTTGAATGTGTCCAGATATTCTTCGCGCTGAGTCCACAGGTATTTAACGCATGATAGGCCAATCACGTCCACCACCTGCCGAAAGAGCGGCGTATTCCGCACTAGGGCGCAAAACGGGTGTAGTCGCGCATCGCAAATATCCGGGTTGGCCTGCCGCGTCTCCAGTGGAATTTCATTGATCCCGTCCCACGATATGCGCGGTCCAATCGCGAAGGCCTCCGGCGCGGCCTCCAGTTCCGCCAGCATCGTCCCCAGGGTATTGGGCTGAATGAAACACACGTCTGCGTCCAAAAACAAGTAATGGGTGCAGTCCGGGCGCTCCAGCACAAATCGACGCATGATTTCGCCATGCGAGTTGTAAAGTTCTTCCAGATTGAAACCGGACTGCACAATCGGCACGGCGCACTGGGCGGCGTAGGACACTAGGCCAGATCGGTCGTCGTTGGACGCATTGTCGTACAGGGTCAACGACAGTGGCAGACCTGCCGGATGGCAGGCAAACAACGAGCGTAACATCAGCTCCATGTAGGCCGAAGTGTTGTGGTTGACACTGGCCGCCTCAATACGAACGCTCATAGGCCTTCCATGTCCTCCCTTATCTGGCTCTCCATCGCCTCCCGCAGCCGCCGCTCAAAACGCTCCGCCCACCACGGCATCAGGCCCTCGGCCGCTATCAGGCGCCTGGCTAATGCAGGGTCAAATTCGTTGAAGTAACAGCGCACTAGGTCCTGCACGGTCAGCCCGGGGTTGGGTCGCGCCGCCAGCAGCAGATCGTCGCCGGTTTGCAGGCTGCCGGGCGCCAGCACGCGTGCGTACATGCCCGTCCGCAGCGAGCGCAGTGTCAAATCGATCCAATCCGCCCGGCCCACCCGCCGCGCTTGAGTCTCGCACGGCGTGCGCGGGGCGCTGATTTGGATCTGAGCACTGCCAATCTGGAAAACGTCGCCCACGCACACCAGGCTCTCGTCACAGACGCCGTGGTCGTCGACGCCGCCGATGGTCAGGTTCTCGCCCACGCCGCCCGGCGCCAGGCTCAGCCCGAGGTGCTCGTTCCAAAACGTGTAATGTGACAACGAGTGCAGGCACACCGCGCTGTCCGGGCCGCCATGATAAGACTGCGTGGCCTGATCCCCCACTAAACCGCGCGTTTCCACCCGCACCGGGCCAGCCAGCGGGTCACGGGCGATGGACGACCGCCACTCGCCGGCTGTATCGTGCAAGGTTTTGGGCCCGCCGGCGAACACCCCCACCACACTGCCAATCACCCGCGGCGCAAATTCGGCGGCAGCCATTCAGGCCTCCAGGGTCTCGGTCGAGAAGCGAATGCGAGTAAAGCGTTCTGGCAGGTGCGTATCCAGCACGCCGTGCGGCGTCCAGCACCACGCCGGCTGCGGCTGCGGCAGCACGCCCGCCACTTCCAGCCGCTCAAAGCGGCCGAAGAACATGCGCCACACGTCGCCATCGGCCGGCGGCAAGGGGCGCCCGTTGGCCAGCCAGCCCATGCCCGCCCACGGGAACGCCAGGGTCACCTGCCAGCCCTGGTCCACAGCGCCACAGTCATTCAGCCGGCCCTGTACCGTCACCGCCGAGCGCAGGCCAGGAAAGTCCCAATCGCGGAACGCCCAGCGCGCCCCGCGTGGATGCGTGCCGCGCCAGAAATGCTCCAGCGTCCGGTCGAAATTGCCGCCAAACGAAAGAGCTTTCCGCGCCAGCAGATCAAACTCGGGCACATCGAACTTGCCGCCGCGCTGGTAAGCGTCTTGCCAGATGAAAAACACCTCGTACAGCGTGCCCAGGGCATTCAGCTCCAGCTCGTAATAGCAATCGCCGCCGTCGATGAACACCTCGACGTCATTCTCGGCAAAGATGAGCGAGTCCCGTTCGGTCAGATGGGCTTCCACAAACGGTTCTTCGATCCAAAACCCGATGTACAGGTTCTGGTCGTCCCACAGCGCCGCCGCGCGCGTGTCGAAGATGGCCGGCTGGCCGGTAACCATATCCCCGAAGCGCGGCGAGCGCGGCGCCCGCTGCCAGGCAGCCGCATCCAGGCGGCCGTCCACCGTCAATGCTTCGCGCACGCGGTAGCAAGTGTAGTCGGCGTCGGTGAGTGTTTGCGATTTAGAAGGCGGCATGTTGATCAATCGAGGGAGCGAGCGCCGGTGTTGGCCGGCTGGCGCGCCTGGGCGCCAGTTGAGTTGGCTGATGTGACGATCAGGCGGAAATCAAGCGCCCGAAAACAGCCACAGACCAAAACAGCCGAGTGGCAGCGCGAAGATGATGCCGAAGAGAGCGGCCACCATCATTTGTTGCCTGGTCCCGCCTTCTTTGGGAACCCGGCCGCCAATCACGCCACCGATAATTGCCGGCAGCGAGGCGGCGGCCAGGTCGGCCAAGACGATCAAGACCAGGTTGGGCTGCGGGCCGGTAGGGTCGTAGTGGTTGTAATTGACGAATCCCGGAAAGAAGTTCGGCCAAACAAAGCTCAACAGCAGCAATGCTATGACGCCGGCCAACCAACCGACGAGAGCGAACCGCAACAGAGCGGCTAGTTTCACTAGGTTCTTTCTTAACAGCGCTGCCCGAGGCTATACCGGGAGCATTTCCGTCAACTGCTCAGGCTTGATAGAGGGATTCTTGTCATACAGATAGCACGAGGCAGCCTGGTGGTCGTTGAGGCGGAACAGCGGCGGCGGCGTCAGGCACTTCTCCATCGCAAATGGGCAGCGCGCGTAAAACGGGCAGCCGGTGCCATGGCCCGTCAGCTCCGATTCGCGCGCTTTGATTTCGGTTTCACCCCAATGCCGGTTCACATCCGGCCAGGGAATTGAATCAATCAACAGGCGCGTGTATGGATGCTGCGGGCTCTTGATCACCGTATCCACGTCGCCGGCTTCCATCACCGAGCCGCGATAGAGCACGATGATCGATTTGGAAATATGATACGCCGTTGTCAAGTCGTGTGTGATATAGATGATTGAAACGCCGTAGTTGCGCTGCAAGTTGCGCAGCGTCTCCAGGATCGTCGCGCGCAGCGAGGCGTCCACCATCGACACCGGCTCATCCGCCACCAGCAGCCGCGGCCGCAGCAGCAGCGCGCGCGCCACGTTGATCCGTTGGCGCTGCCCGCCCGAAAGCTGGTGCGGAAAGCGACCCAGAATTTCGTTCGGCTGCAAACCTACCGCCGTCAACGCCTCTTCCATCCGGGTCAAGGCCTCGCGCTTCGTTTTGGCCAGCTTGAAGCGGCTGATCGGCACCGTCAGCAAATGATCCACCGTGTAGAAAGGATTGAACACGGCAAACGGGTCTTGAAACACGGCTTGAACTTCACGGCGAAAGGTCATGCGCTCATCGCCAGCGATCTTGCTGATGTCCTGGCCGCGATACAGAATCTGGCCAGTCGTGGGCGTGATAAACCCCAGCAGCAGCATGGCCAGCGTAGTCTTGCCGCTTCCGCTTTCGCCGGCCACCGTCAGGATGGTCGGCTCGTCTTCGGACAGTTTTAGCGAGACATTGTTCAGCGCCGTGGTGGACGAACGCGACAGCAGCCCGCGCGAAAAGACCTTGGAAACATTCTTAAGTTCCAACAGTTCCGACATCGTTAGGCCGCCTTGTGCATGTCAGCTGAATAGAGGTGGCAGGCTACCTGGCGCCCATCGGGCAGGGTGTCAAACTCCGGGCGCACTGTTTTGCAGACTTCCATCACTTTAGTGCAGCGGGGATGAAACGGGCAGCCGCCCGGCAAGCGCAGCAGCGAGGGCGCCAGACCCGGGATCCCCTGGAAGACGCCTTTGTTGTCCAGGTTGGGCAAACTGCTGATCAGCGCCTGGGCATAGGGATGTTTGGGGTCGGTAAACATCTGGCGCACCGGGCTCAACTCCATCAGGCGGCCGGCGTACATCACCGCCACCTTGTCCACGAACTGCGCCATCAGGCCCATATCGTGACCAATCAGGATCACCGCCGCGCCGATTTCCTTTTGGATGCGGTCAATCGTCTCCATCACCTGCCGCTGCGTCACCACATCCAGGGCGCTGGTCGGCTCATCGCAGATAATCACCTGCGGGTCGAGCAAAATGCTGATGGCAATGCACACACGCTGCTTCATGCCGCCGCTCAGCTCGTGCGGATACATTTTGCTGACCGCGTCGCTGAGATCCACGGACTTCAGCGACTTTTCGCAGCGTTTGTCAATGTCCGAGCGGGTAACGTGCGGGTCGTGGGCGCGAATGGCATCCGCCATTTGAGCGCCAATCCGCATGACGGGGTTCAGCGAATTCATGGCGCCTTGCGGAATGTAGGCGATCTTGCTCAACCGCGCCCGCAGCATCTCCTGGTCGCTGAGTTTGATCAGATCGGTATCGCCAACAATGACCTGGCCGCCTTCCACCCGGCCCGGCGGCTTGATCATGCGCATCATCGCCAGCGCCATGGTGCTCTTGCCCGAGCCCGACTCACCGACCAGTCCCAGCTTTTCGCCAGCCGACAATGACAGGCTCACGTCGTCTAGAGCGACCGCGCGCCCCGAGTCAGTGTAATACGATACCCGCAGATCAATCACTTGAAGAACAGGGTTCATAGCTCCGTCCGGGGGCGCCGCGCTGACAGCCCAGTTGAGTTGAGTTTGGCCAGTCATGCCAGGTTTGGAATTTACTCAGACCGGCGGATGCGCGGGTTGGCCACTTCATCCAGGCCCATGTTAATCAGCGCCAGCGAGCTCAGGATCAGCACAACTGCTGCCGCCGGCTCCAGCGGCCACCACCACCAGCCGTTAAAGAATGCGCTCTGGCTTTGCGCCTGCCAGATGATATTGCCCATCAAGGGTTCCCGCAGCGGTCCCAACCCAAGCACCGACAAACCAAACGAGGCGAATATGGCTGAGAATACCTGCGTAATGAACGCCGCTGCCAGAAAAGGCAGCAAGTTGGGCATGATTTCCGTGAAGATGATTCCCAGGTCGCCCATCCCCGACAATTTAGCAACCGAAACGAACTGCCGCTCTTTCATCGTCAGCACCTGGGCGCGGATGACGAGCGTTGGCCCCATCCAGGCCAGCAGCACCACCACCAGGGCCATGGTGTAAATGGTCACATCGCGCTTGTCGATGGAGCCGGCAATGATGATCTGAATAAGAAAGGCCGGGATCGGGGTGAGTATTTGGCAGACGCCCTTGATGCCGGTATCAATCAAGCCGCCAAAGTAGGCGGAAATGAACCCGAGCGCGGCGCCAATGATGGTGCCCAACGCGCCGGCCAGAACACCAATCAGCGCCGTCTGCCACAAACCGAGCACCATTTCGGCTAACAAATCCCCGCCAAAGAAGTCGGTGCCGAGCGGGTATTTCAAACTGGGGGGCTGCCGGCCAGCAACCTGCAGCGGATAGGCATGCTTGAGGTTGACTGTGAACAAGCCGATCGCGGTGAACAAGGTCAGGCCAATCAGGATGGCCAGGCCAACCGCTAACGTTGGATTGCGGCGCAAATAATTCAGCGCCAACCGGAACTGGCTGGGGCGGAACACCTTGGCTTGCGGCAGAGCAAGTGTGGCCACGGGGTTGCCTCTTTATTCTAGACGAATGCGCGGATCGAGTATCGGATAGAGAAACTCGGCAAAGACCATGAGCGTCGCGATAACAATGGTAATGAACAGAACAATGCCGTAAATCACCAGGAAGTCGTTATTCTGAATGGCATTGGCTAAAACCTGGCCGATGCCGGGCAAGCCAAATATATTTTCGACCAACACGCCATTGGTCACGACACTCCCCAGAGCCAGCGCCAACCCGGTGACTTGTGGCAGCATGGTATTGCGCAGATAGTAATCCCGAAAGATCACCGTGCCGCCCAGCCCCTTGTGCTCAGCGAAGTTGACGTAATCTTCGCCCTGGATCGTTATCCCCATGCCACGCATCGACAACACCCAACCGCCGGCGGAGCCCAAAATCAGCGCCAGCGACGGCAGGATCTGGTGCGTGAGCAAATCCACCCAAAACGAGAAGCTGCTCCAGTTTGGGATGATCCCGGATGAATAAGCATTGCCCAACGGCAGAAATTTCAGCCGGAAGGCAACAAAAAACAACAAGAGAATGCCCAGCAGGACGGGCGGCACACCCTGCAAGATAATGAAGGGCGTGGCGACAGCCCGCAGCCAACCTGGCGCGCGCGGCCAGGCAGCAAGCGCCCCCAATAAGTTGCCTATGACGAAAGCCAGGATCGTCGTCGAGGCCAGCAACGCCAGCGACCAGGGCAAAGCCTGTTCAATCAATTCCAGAACCGTGGCTGGATATTTGAACAGCGACACGCCCAAATCGCCGCGGGCCAGGCTGCCCATATAAGTGAGGTATTGCTCAAGTAGGGGCTTATTCAACCCAAACTTCTCGTTGTAGGCGGCGATAATTTTCTCGCTGTCGGCCGGTGAGAAACCGCCATTTATGGCCAACTCATTCATTCGTTGCCGGATCGGGTTACGGGCCGACAGTCGAGGGATAAAAAAGACAATCGTGGAGGCTACAAAGATGATCACAAAGAGGAAGACTAAGCGGCGCAGGATCATTCTTATGGCCATAGCACTTTTTCCTCAATCAGCACCGAGGCAGCGTCGGGTTTTGGCTTCGCCAGGCCGGCCCGGCCACCGGCCTGCCAGCGCACTACCCGAACGGGGCAGTCATCTGATGTCATATGCGTTGAGCACGCCAACTATAGAAGAGGTTGCGTGGCACGTCAAGCGTGCCACGCAACCTGATACGACCGAAAAGCCTACTTAGCGCCCGAGGGCGTCAGTTGGGTGATGACCAGCATGCCGGTCCAGGCCCAGAAGGCGCCGTTTTCACCGGAGACAGGGTTGGTCGCGCTGGGCCAGTTGGTCCAGTACGTGTTGTTGTAGGGGATGCGGTGCAGCCACTGGATGATGGGGCAGTCGAGAGTGTCCCTCCAGTAGAGGCCCATGGCTTGCGCGGCAGCCGCCTGGAACTTCGGATCATCAGCGCCGAGAGGAGCCATGATTTCGACGAGCTTGTCGAAGTCCGGGTTCGAGTAGCGCGAGAAGGCGTTGTTGCCGGCAGACGTGCCGACCGGCGCGGAGTTCTTGGTGTCGTACAGGAACAGCACCGCGAACGGATCGATCGTGCTGGCGCCGTGGCCGAACATATACAGGCCAGGCTTGCCGGAGGCCATGTTCGAGTAGGCGTCGCTGCCGGCGTTGAAGGAGGCATCAAAGCCGCCTGCCTTGAGCATTTCCACCAGCACCGGAGCGATGTCGGTGTGGATGCTGCCCAGGGTCTGGATGGTGGCGTTGACGGTGTTGCCGCCCTTGGCCCACAGTCCGTCGGCATTCTTGGCGTAGCCGGCGGCGGTCATGAGCTTCTCGGATTCAGCCAGATCGGCCGTGCCGGTCTTCTCGGCATTGGTGGCATTGGCATCAAAGGCGGCCTTCACGGCGTCGCTGTCGGCGAACTTTTGCAGGTTCGGGTACAGCGGGAACGGATAAACATTGGCAATCTTCGCGCCGTCGTACAGCACCGTGTTGATCTGATTGCGGTCAACAGTGTCGCATATGGCCCGGCGAATATTGGGGTCGTTGTAGGGCGCGAGCTGCGTGTTCATCCACAGCGAGTTCGGCCACCAGTCCAGATAGCCGTTCGGCGGGGTGCCGCCGGTCCAGGAGGAGAGCTTCGGGTTGGCCTTCAGCTCGCTATCAATGAGCGAAGCGCGCACGTCGAGGGTGGTGTCAAATTCATTGTTGACGGTGCGCTGGGCGATGATGTCCAAGTTCTGCCCAACCAGACCGCCGATGTTGACGAAGACCAGGCGCTTGACCGCCGGCAGGGCCTCGCGGCCAGCCTTAACCGCCCACCAATCGGGGCGCAGGTCCATGATCTTCTGGTTGGCATCCCAGGCCACGATGTTGTAGGGGCCCGAGTGCGGGATATCAAAACCGCCGGCAAATGCAGTCACATCTGGCACGCTGGCCAGGACATGCTTGGGCACAATCGGGATGCCGGTGTCAAACTTTTCGGTCAGGACTTCATACGAGAAGCGCGGGGCCGGGATCTTGAAATTCAGCAGCAAGGTCTGGGCATCGGGGGTGGTCCAGTCCTTCACGTACTGATCAAAGTAAGCATGATAGGACAGCTTGTTGTTGGTCAACTGGCCATTGAACGTGAAGGCCACGTCGTCGGATGTCACGGGCTGGCCGTCGTTCCAAGCAGCATCCTTGTTGAGCTTGATGGTCAGTTGGGTGAAGTCCGCGTTGTAGGTCATGCTGTCCGCCAGCCACGGAATGGACTTGCTGGCGAAGATGCCGTAGTACGCCAACGGCTCGAACATGAACTGCTCGCCCTGCTGATTGCTGTTGCTGGCCGCCCACGGGTTGGTGTTGCCAACCGGCAGGCCCAGGCTCCAGCCCATAATCATTTCCTGGTTGCGAGGCACGACCGGAAGCTTGGACAGGTCCGCGGTCGGGACCGCGGTCGGGGCCGCGGTTGCAGCGCCAGCAGCGGTGGGGGCTACGGTTGCAGCGGCGGCGGTCGGGGCCTCTGTGGCCGCCGGGGCGCTGGTGGCCCCTGGCGCATTGGTGGCGGCCGGAGCGCTGGTGGCGGCCGGCGCGCTGGTGGCGGCCGGCACGCTTGTCGGCGCAGTGGTAGCGGGCGCGGCGCAGGCGGCTAACAAAAACGTCGCGACCGCAAGGATATTAAATGCTTTCAACTTGCTCATACTGACTCTCCTCCAGTGATTGGTAAACCGATCTGCTTGCTCGGGGCAACGGGGAGATACGATGAGTTTTCAGTGCATAGTACCTCTTCGGGTCATTTTTGCGTTTTTTGTCATGGCAGGATAGAATTATAGGTGACACATTGGTCTATGTCAACGCTGTCTCTCAAATTGTCTTGACCCACTCATCGTATCATTGCCTAATTCTCCCGTTATGACGGCCAATTCTGACACTGTTCACGCCTGGGTTGAGAGCATCCAAATCCCCACTTACGGCGTCGGCCAGCCCGATAAGAACCCCATGTTCCTGGAAAAGCGCGTCTACCAGGGCAGCAGCGGCGTCGTTTATCCTCACCCAGTCATCGACCGTGTCTTTGACGAGAAGACCGATCGGCCCTACACCGCCGTCTTCCTCGAAAACCGCTATCTAAAGATTATGGTCCTGCCCGAACTCGGCGGCCGGGTGCAAATGGCCCTGGACAAGACCAACGGCTATCATTTTATCTACTACAACCGGGTGATCAAGCCCG
>JAYTFQ010000297.1:0-5331 GCA_043734225.1 Anaerolineales bacterium
GAGCATCGCTCGCCGCGCAGCCCATTTGGGGAAGTTATCTAATGCTGGGCGATGGTGGAGCGCGCCGGCATGGCCTGGCTGCCGCGCAGGGCCAGGGCGGTCCAGACGGCGAAGAGAATGTCCGGGATCGTAAAGGCGATTAAGACCGGCGGCGCCCAGCCGAGCAGGACGAAGGCGACGAAGAATACCGGCACCAACAGGCGAGCATAGACGGACCAGCGCATGAACTGGGTGAGCTCATTGCGGCCCATCTGGATGTAATAGAATCCCAGGAAGAGCACGGTCATGCCGAGCACGTGCACCCAGACGTCGGCGGGGGCGGCCATGCCGGCCAGGGGCAGGATGAGGCCGGGCACCAGCAGGAAGGGCAAACCCAGTCCGAGAATTACATAAATGCCGTAAACAATCATGGTGCGTGCGGGCTTGCTAAGCGGGGCGTTCATTGATATTGTCTCCTTGTCGGTTAGCGGTTATGCAAGGTATAACCAGGCCAGAGACCAAAACTGTGCGGTGGCGAGAAAACTGTGTCTGAACTCATCGATTCCAACTCATTGACTGCTGCTCAAGGCGGCGACCAGCAAGCCTTTCAGGCGCTGGTCGAGCCTTTTCGCCGCGAACTGCTGGTGCACTGCTATCGCATGCTGGGCTCACTGGACGACGCCGAGGACCTGGTGCAGGAGACGTTCTTGCGCGCCTGGCGCTCACTGGATACGTTTGTGCGCCCGCTGTATTTCCGGGCCTGGCTGTATAAGATCGCGACCAATGCCTGCTTGAACGAGCTGGCGCGCCGGACCCGGCGCAGCCTGCCGGACGGGTTGGCGGCCTCGAGCGCGCCGAACGAGCCGCTGGCCGCGCCGAACCTGGACCCGGTGTGGATGCAGCCGTTCCCGGATGCCTGGATGCCGGAAGCCCTGGCCGACCCGGAAGCCGGGTATGCCAGCCAGGAGCGCATCAGCCTGGCGTTCGCAACCGCGCTGCAGATTTTGCCGCCGCGCCAACGGGCCGTGCTGATTTTGTGCGATGTATTGGACTGGTCGGCAAACGAGACGGCGGAGCTGCTGGAGATGACGGTCTCGGCGGCGAACAGCGCGCTGCACCGGGCGCGCGAGACGTTGGCCGAGAACCGGAAATCGGGCGAGGCCGAACCCAGCCAGTCCGCGCGGCGCGTCCGCCCGGCGCCGGAGACCCTGGCGCGCTATGTGCAGGCCATGCACAACGCGGACGTGGGCGGGTTGGTGGCGCTGCTGAAGCAGGAGGCGGTGTTTAGCATGCCGCCCATCCCGACCTGGTTCCGGGGGCGCGCGGTTATTGGCGAGTTTTTGTCTGGGGGGCTGATGGCGGGCGAGGCGGCCGGCCGTTGGCGGCTGGCGCCGACCAACGGGGCGAATTTGATGCCGGCGTTCGGCCTGTATGGGTTCGACCCGGGCAGCGGGTTTTACCAGCCGTTCGCGGTGCAAACGCTGACGTTCGACCCGTTGGGCGTGGAGATTTCCGAGATCGTCAGTTTTGGCGATCCGAGCCTGTTCCCGCGCTTTAGTTTGCCGTCAGCGCTGCCACGCACATCTCCGCCGCCGCCTTGATCTGAGCAAAGGCGCCTTCGGCCACCAGACGGTTGGAGACCAGGTTGCCGCCGATGCCGACGGCCACGGCTCCGGCGGTCAGAAAGTCGCGGGCGGTCTCGGCGTTGACGCCGCCGGTGGGTACTAGCTTAAGGAAGGGCAGGGGCGCGAGCACGTCTTTGATATAGCGCGGCCCGCCGATGCTGGCTGGGAAGACCTTGACCAACTGCGAGCCGGCCTCGTGAGCGGCTAACAGCTCGGTGGGGGTCAGGCCGCCGGCGATGGACAGGGTGTCGCGGTTGACGCAGGCGGCGATGACAGCCGGCCGGACGGCGGGCGTGACCACGAACTGCGCCCCGGCGGTGATGGCCGCCTGGGCCTCCTCGGCCTGCAGCACCGTGCCGACCCCGGCAATGACCGTGTCACCCAGGGCTTTGCGGGTAGCGACGACGGCGTCGATGGCGCCCTGACCGGTGAGGGTGAATTCCAGCACCGGGATGCCGCCGGCCACCAGGGCGCGGGCGGTCTCGACGGCGTACTTGTAGTCGTGCAGGCGGATAACGGCCACGATTTTATGCTTGAGGATCTGATCAAGGATTGACATAGGCGTTAGCGGACGATATCGCGGCGCTCCTGCGCCATGACGGATTCCAGTTCGGCGCGGTTGGTCAGCAACCGGTCGCCGTATTGCGAGAGGGCGATGGCGGCCAGCGCCACGCCGCGGCGCAAGCCTTCGCGCCGCATGGCTTTCAGGTCGGAACCGGGGCTGGCCTCCAGCCAGGCATCCAGCACCCCGGCGGCAAAGGCGTCGCCGCTGCCGATGCGGTCAATGATCTGCACGGGCAGGGCCGGCTCGGCGGCAAAGTCGTCGCCTTCCAAAACGGCGGCGCCACGGTCGCCAAAGGTGCAGTAGAGCACTTCAGCGCGGGTGAGCTGTTTGAGCGCCGTCATCAGCTCGCGCGGCTCGCCGCGGCAGCCGAACAGCAGCGCGGCATCGGCGCCTTTGCACAGCAGAAGATCAGCCTCGGCAATGAGCGGGCGCAGGCGCTCGCCGGCTTCGGCCGCGCCCCACAGTTTGCCGCGATAGTTGACATCGAAGCTGACGGTGACCCCGGCGGCGCGGGCGCGGCGGATGGCCTCGGCCACCAGCGCGTAGCAGTTGGCGCTGAGCGCCGGGGTGATGCCGGTGAGATGCAGCACGCGCGTGTCGAGCAGGTAATCCCAATCCACGTCCGCGCTGGTCATATGCGCCGCGGCCGAGTCGGCCCGGTCGTAAACGACCTGGATCGAACGCGGCGCGCTGGCGTATTCAATAAAGAAGGTGCCAATGCGCTCGCCGGAGACGCGTTTGGCGGCGGAGACATCCACGCCGTCGCTGCGCAGCACCCGCAGGACGATGTCGCCCAGAGAGGTGTCGGGCAGGCGGCCCACCCAGCCGCAGCGCCAGCCCAACTGCGAGACGGCCACCAGAACATTGCTCTCCGCGCCGCCGACTTCCAGGTCCATCTGGCGCGCGTCCTTCAGCCGGCGGCCGGTGGGCACGCTGAAGCGCAGCATGGATTCCCCCAGGCTGACTAAATCGAAACGGGGGCCGGAGCTTTCGGTCATAGCGCGGGCGCGAACTCGATGCAGCCCGGCCCAATGGCGGGCAGGCTGGCGACCGCGCTGCCAATGATGCCTTGTGGCCCATCCAGCGGCAGCACGGTTACCTCGTTGCCGAGTTGGTTGCCGACCAGGACAAAGCGGCCGCCGGGCGCCAGGGCGAAGTTGCGCGGCCAGTTGCCGCCGCACGAAAAGATGCCGGCTGGCGTCAACTTGCCAGCCGCGCCGATGTTGAAGGCGGCCAGGCTGTTGTGGCCGCGGTTGGAGACGAACACGCGCTGGCCGGCAGCGTCAATGTGGATATCGGCCACGGTGCTGCCGGGATCGGCTTTGGGCAGCGTGGGCAGCACCTGCTGGCGGGCCAGCGTGCCGGCGGCGGCATCGTAGTCATACAGCGCGATGGAGCTGTCCAGCTCGTTGGCGGCGCACAGATGCTGGCCGTCTGGATGAAAGGCCATGTGGCGCGGGCCGGCGCCGGGCACGGCGTCGCCGTGGCCGTGCGGCCGCAGCTTGCCGGTGGCCGGATCGAGCGCGTAAATGACCAACTGGTCGATGCCCAGGTCGGCGAAGATGGCGTAGCGGTTATCGGGCGTCAGGATGCTGGAGTGGACGTGCGGCCCCTCCTGGCGGCCGGCGTTGGGGCCGGTGCCATGATGCTCGATGAAGTCGGTCATCTCGCCCAGCGAGCCGTCGTCGCGGATGGGATAAATGGCGCCGCTGCCGCTGCTGTAGTTGGCCACCAGCAGCCAGCGGCCGGTATGGTCCAGGCGCAGGTGGCAGGGGGCGTCGCCGCGGCTGGTCTGTTGGTTGATGATCTCGATTTTGAACGCGCCCGCGGCGGTGTCGGCCTCATAGCGCAGCGCAAACACTTCGCCATAGCGGCCGAACTCGGATTTAGCGATTTCGCTGGCGGCATACAGCCAGCGCCCATTGGGGTGGGCCACAACGTAGCCGGGGTTGGTGAGCCCGCTGAAGCTGCCAAAGGCGCTCAGGGCGCCGGAGGCCGGGTCGAAGCGGCAGGCCTGCAAGCCCACCTGGCCGGCGGGGGCGTAGCCGCTGACGAACACTAAGGGTTGGGTAGATGAAGGCATGTGGGGGTCTCCTACCAATTGGTGACTGAGCCGTCGAGGCGGCGATTGTGCGGCGCTTCCCAGAAGCGCCAGCTTTGGGATTGGGCCAGCTTTTCGTCCATCTCAATGCCCAGGCCGGGCGCATCGGGCACCGGGAAGCTGGTGCCCACCAGGCGCGGCTGCTGCGGGAACAGCGCCTCGGCCTCGTTCACCCCGCCCTGGCCATAATACAGGTTTTCGGACTGGGTGACGCGCACTTCCAGGTATGAGAAATTGGGCACGGCGGCGGCCAGTTGAATGGTGGCGGCGGTGCACACCGGGCCAAGTGGGTTGTGCGGCATCAGGTCCAGGTAATGCGCCTCGGCCCAGCCGGCGACCTTCATGGCCTCGGTGAAGCCGCCCACGTTGCACAGGTCCAGGCGCACATAGTCGGTCAGGTGGCGCTCGATGAACGGCAGGAATTGCCACTTGCTGGCGAACTCCTCGCCGACGGCAAACGGCACCGGCGTCATCTGGCGCAGGGCAGCGTAGGCTTCGGGGGTCTCGTCACGGATGGGTTCTTCCAGGAAGTCCAGCGTGCCGGTGGGCAGCCGCTGGCAGAACGAGGCCGTCTCGGCCAGCGACAGCCGGTGGTGATAGTCCAGCCCGAGCATGAGCTCGCTGCCCATGGCCTCGCGGACTTTTATCACGGCCTGGGCGGTGACAGGTATGCTCGCGCGCGGCTCGAAAATCGCGGGTGAGGCGGGCGGGTTGGGCAGCAGCGGCATGGCGCGAATGACGCGCCAGTCATGGGCCCACAACAGCTTGACGCTTTCCAGCATCTTTTCGGGCGTGTCACCGGCGGCGGTAGCGAAACATGGGATCACGTCGCGGTGTTTGCCGCCCAGCAGTTGGTAGACGGGCACGCCCAGGGCCTTGCCGGCGATGTCGTACAGGGCCATGTCGATGGCGCTCTGCGCGGCCAGCAGCACCCGGCCGCCCTCGAAATACTGGCTGCGGTACAGCTCTTGCCAGATGCGCCCGCGGCGCATGGGGTCCTGGCCGATGAGAAATTCGCGGAAGTGGCGCAAGGCGCCGACCACGGCCAACTCGCGCCCGCT
>JAYTFQ010000298.1:0-2909 GCA_043734225.1 Anaerolineales bacterium
CCATCCCCGGCTACCAGCCGCCGGTAGAGCAAATTCTGCCGGCCGGGGCGCGCTCGCTGCAGGCGCTGGTGGGCACGGTGGAGGCGCTGCGGGCGGGCGGCCGGCTGCGGCTCAGTGATTTGCCGCCGCTGACCCCGGGATATCAGGCGCAGTTCCGAATGTGGAAAAAATACGCCGGCCAGGCGGACGCGCAGTCGCTGGCAGCCGCCATGTTGATCTGGAGCCGGGTGCACGGGCTGGTGTCGTTGGAGATCGCCGGGAACCTGCCGCCCTTTGGCCCACAGGGCGACGGGCTGTACCGTTATGAATTAGAAGCGACCGGCCGGCAACTGATAAAGGAGCAGCCATGAACGTACTCATTTACGACGGTTCGCAGGCGGATGACCCGCGCGCGCCGCAGGTGCAGCGCGCACTGCTGGCGGAGTTGCGCGCGCGCGGCTGGCAGGCCGAAACCATCATCCTGCGCGAGCGGCGCATCGGCAATTGCGCCGGCGATTTCTTTTGCTGGGTGCGCAGCCCGGGCGAATGCAACACCAACGATGATAACCGGGTCCTGGCGGCCAAGATGATGCGGGCCGACCTGTTGGTCTATCTGACGCCGGTCACCTTTGGCGGATACGCCTCGGCGCTCAAGCGCATGGTCGATCACCAAATCCAGAATGTGGCGCCGTTCTTCACCACGATCGGCGGCGAAATCCACCATCAGAAACGCTACGCGCGCTATCCTGATCTGCTGACCATCGGCTGGCAGCCCGCGCCGAATGCGCGGGCCGAGGCGGTGTTTGGGCGCCTGGCGCAGCGCAATGGCCTCAACATGCACGCGCGCACCGTGGTCAGCGGCGTGGTGGCGGCGGATGCCAACGAGCCGGAGGTGGCCGGGCGCGTGCGGGCCTGGCTGGACGCGATTGCCAGCGGCACATCGTCCGCGGTCCCCGCGCTGCCCGAAGCTGGGCTGGCTTGCAGGGGCGCGGTGAACGCGCCCGCGCGGGTGGTGGAGGCTGGTCAGTCGGGCAGGGGCGCGGACACCCCGCCCGCGCAGGCTGAGCGCGTGGTGCTGCTGGTTGGCAGCCCGCGCACCAAGAAAAGCACCTCGGCGGCGCTGGGCGGTTATCTGTTGGAGCAGATGGCGGCCCGCGGCGCGGCGACCGAGACCATCCAGCTCTACACCGCGTTTGGCTCAGCGGCGCGCGCCCAGGCGGCCCTGGCGGCCGTGGGGGCCGCCGACTTGGTGGTGCTGGCCTTCCCGCTGTATGTGGATAGCCTGCCCGCGCCGGTGATCGCGGCGCTGGAACGGATTGCCTCCGGCCGACCTGGTCGCAGCGGCCAGGCGCGCTTCGCCGCTATCGCCAATTGCGGTTTTCCGGAGGCGGCTCACAATGCCACGGCCCTGGCAATCTGCGCCGAGTTTGCCCGGCAGGCGGGGTTCGCCTGGGCGGGCGGGTTGGCGCTGGGCGGCGGGGAGGGGTTGGTGCACGGTGCGTCGCTGGCCGAGCTGGGCGGGCGCGCCCTGCATATCCGGCAAGCGCTGGACCTGGCGGCCGCGGCCCTGGTTGACGGCCAGCCCATCCCGCCCGAGGCCGCCAATTTGTTGGGCCGGGCGATCATCCCCAATTGGCTGTATGTGTTGTTTGGCCGTTTCGGTTGGCAGGCGCAGGCCAAACACTTTGGCGCAGAGAAGAAGATGCGCCGCCAGCCATATGCCGCGGCGGGGCGGCAGGCGCCATGAGCCGCGCTGCTGCGCCGGCGCGCGTGACCGGCAATGAGGCGGCGCCCCTGTTTTGGCCGGGATGGGCGGTGGCGGTCGGCGCGCTGGGGGTGCTGCTGACCAGCGTGCTGTATGCCGTCTCGCCGCCGCGCGCGGCGCTGCCCATGCCCAACCCGCTGTTCAGCGCGGCGCTGCTCGATATGCTGGCCGGGCGCGCCACCCTTGCGGCGGCCGGCACGGTCGGGGTGGTCTCGGATGTGATTTTTGCCGCCGGCGCGCTGGTGATGCTCGCCTATGGCTCGGCTTCCCGGTCGCGCCTGGCGCCCTTGGGCTGGGCGGGCATCGCCCTCAGCAACCTGATCTTTATCGCCGTGGATGGCCTGGCGGCCGGAGTGCTGCCGCGCGTGGCGGCGCTGGAGGGCGGGGCGGCGGTCTTTGCCGGGCTGAAGCTGGCCTATGACATGGCATTTATCGTGGGCACGATGGCTTTGGGCTGGGCGGGCTGGCGCTGTTGAGCAGCGAGCTGCTGGCGCCGCGCCCGGCCCTGCCGCGGGTGGTGCTGTGGGTGGGCCTGGGGCTGTCACTGGCGGGCCTGCTGGGGGCGCTGCTGTATTTTGCCGGCCTCAACCTGGCGCTGGTGATCGGCCTGGCCATCGGCGGCGGCGCGCTGATCTTCATCGCCTATGGCGTGCAGTTGGCGCGCGCGGGGCGGCCGTAGGTTTAGCTCGTACACGGAGTTGATCCGATGCCAAAGGTTTATCTCAATCCACCCGAGCTGTTTCCCAGCCAGCAGTACGGCTTCTCGCAAATTGTCGTCAGCCGGGGCGGGGCGCTGGTGCATCTGTCGGGCCAGGTGGCGTGGGATGCCGATGAGCAGATCGGCGGCACGGGCGACCTGGCGGCGCAGACGCGGCGCGCGCTGGCTAACGTGGAGATGGCCGTGCGCGCGGCGGGCGGCACGCGTGATGACATCGTCAGCCTGCGCCTTTATATCGTGTCCACCCAGCTCGGCCAGGGCCGGATCATCCGCGAGGCCCTGCTCGCATTTTTCGACTCCAAGCGCTTGCCGGTCAGCACGTGGATCGGCGTGGTGGCCCTGGCCAATCCGGACTTTCTGATCGAGATCGAGGCCGCCGCCGTCATCGATTGAGTCCCAACAAAGTTTTCCAAAAAACGCATGTCGCCGGGCGGTCGATGAAATCGA
>JAYTFQ010000299.1:0-15605 GCA_043734225.1 Anaerolineales bacterium
GTGTCCGCGCCATCCGGCTGGGTAGTTACCGCATAACACAAAAATAGGTACACCCCATGCACCACGGTTCGGGTGTCCTTTTCGTCGAAATTCGCGCAATTCGTGGCTGATTCTTAGCTTTTCCAGCACGACCATATGCTATACTCAGCTGGAATGGATCGGCAAACGCCGGAGACTGACATGGATCTCACGATTTCAGTTCCCGAAAAAGTTTCTGAAGAAGCCAGAAAGATTGCCACCGAAATGGATATCTCGGTGGATCAGCTCTTCACGCTGGCGTTCTACCATTATTTAAGTGCGTATCGCGGCGAGCTTCTGACAAACCTACTCGACGCGGTTTACCAACACGAGCCTTCAACACTTGACCCGGCGTTGCTGAAGCTGCAGTCAGCGTCGCTGGGGTCCGCTGAATGGTAATCCGCCGCGGAGATATTTGGTGGGCCACGCTGCCTGAGCCCAGCGGCTCTGAGCCTGGGTACCGCCGCCCCATCCTGGTCGTCCAAGTCGACGCCTTCAACAATAGCCGCATCGCAACCGTCGTTGGCATCGTTATTACCTCCAACACAAACTTGGCCCAGGCCCCAGGCAATGTCATTCTTCCTCGCGCAGAAACGGGCCTCCCCAAAGACTCTGTCGCCAACATTTCCCAGATCATCACACTCGATAAGACCTTTATCACCGACCATGTAGGCACGCTCCCGCCCATCCTTATGGAGCGCGTTGAGGATGGCCTCAGGTTAATTCTCGGCCTATAGCGCTTCGCGGTTCTACTGGTCTCCTTGCGTGTCCTTCGTGGATTAAGCTCTAGCCCATGCCCGCCCTCCACCGCGTCCTGGCCGACCACGACCTGGCCCTGCTGCGCCTCATGGCTGAGCTGTGGGGCGTCACGCTCGCCGCCGGCAGCCAGCGCGAGGCCGCCGACGAGCTGGCCGCGCGCATGCTGGCGCCCGAGCTGGCCGAGGAAGTCATCGGCGCCCTGCCGCGCGACGCCCGGGCCGGCTTCGAGCAGCTCGCGCGCGAGGGCCGCCAACTGCTGGCCTCCTTCACCCGCCGCTACGGCGAGCTGCGCGCCATGGGCGCGGCCCGCCGCGACCGCGAGCGCCCGTGGGCCAACACCCCCTCCGCCAGCGAGGTGCTGTGGTACCGCGGCCTCATCGGCCGGGCCTTCTTCGATGCCGGCCGCGGCCCGGAAGAGTTCGTCTTCATCCCCGATGACCTGCGCTCGCTGGCCTATGTGGCCAACGCCGCCCAGGCCCCTGCCCGCCCGGACCCGCCCGGCCGCCCCGCGCCCCCGCTGCCTGAGGGCCAACCCCGCGCCGCCGGCCCCGGCATCAATGCAGGCGGCGGCGCCGCAGGCAGCGCAAACGCCGGCAGCCCGACTGCCGGCGGCCTTAACACGAGCGGCATCAACGCGAGCGGCGATGATGCCGTCACCCTGCTGGCCTATCTGCAAGTGGTGCCGCTGCGGCTGGAGGCTGCCCCCGGCGCGGCGGCGGGCGCGCCCGCGACGCTGGCGCCGGCCACGCACCGAGCCGGCCTGGCCCGCTTTCTGCGCCAGCCGGCCGCGCTGGATTTCACCTTACACTTATTGCGGCGGTTGTCCCTGGCCGAAGACGGCGACGCCGGCGAGCCGGTGAAGCTGGCGCCCGAGCGCGTGCAGCCCTTCCTGCAGGCCAGCGCCCCCGAGCGCGCCCGGCAGTTGGCCGAGGCCTGGCGCGACTCGCGCGAGTGGAACGACCTGCTGGCCGTGCCCGGGCTGATCTTTGAGGGCAAATCCTGGCGCAACGATCCGCACGCCGCCCGCCAGGCCATCCTGGCGCTGCTGGCCCAGGTGCCGGCCGGGCAGTGGTGGTCGCTGGAAAGCTTCGTGGCCGCCGTGAAAGACCGCCAGCCGGATTTTCAGCGCCCGGCCGGCGACTATGACTCGTGGTACATCCGCGACGCCAGCAGCGGCGCCTTTCTGCGCGGGTTTGAAAACTGGGACCGGGTGGATGGCGCGCTGGTGCGCTGGCTGCTGGAGCAGCCGCTGGCCGGGCTGGGGCTGGTGGAAATTTCCGCAGGCGCTCCGGCCGGCGAGCGCCCCTCCGCGGGCGCCCGCGCCTTTCGCTTGACGTCCTATGGCGCCGCGCTGCTGGGGCTGGCCGGCTGGCCGGAGGCGCCCGAGCCGGCGTCGCTGGAGGTGACAGCCGGCGCCGGCGGGCTGGTGCGGGCCGTGGCCGGCGAAGCCGCCGCCCTGGCCAGCGGTTATGACCGCTTCCAACTGGCGCGTATCGGCGATTGGCTGCCGCCCGAGCCGGCCGAAGCCGGCGGCCTGGTCTACCCCTACCGCCTCAGCCCGGCCTCGCTGGCGCGCGGCGCGCGCAAAGGCATCAGCCCCGGCCGCATCCTCACCTTTCTGGAGCGCGCCGCCGCCGGGCAGCCGGGCCTGCCGGCGCTGGCCGCCGCCCTGCGCCGTTGGGAGCAAAAGGGCGCCGAGGCCAGCCTGGGAGAGCTGGTGGTGCTGCGCCTGGCCAGCCCGGAGCTGCTGGCCAGCCTGCGCCAGGCGCCCGGCCTGAGCGCGCTGCTGGGTGAAACGCTGGGGCCGGCGGCGGTGGCCGTGCGGCGCGCCGACCTGGAACAGGTGCAGGCGGCGCTGTGGGAGCTGGGCATCCTGGTGGACGAAGCCGGGTAAGCGCCGGGCGAGAATCAAACGCCGGGGCCAATGCGCCCCGGCGTTTTGTTTAATCAGAATTGTCAGGCGCCGCTTAGGCGCCGATCAGCCGTTCCAGATCGTCCAACACATCCAGCACCTTATCGACCTTGGCGACGACTTCACTGTCCTGCTTCGGCAAATAGCCCGCCTGCGACAGCGGCTTCCAATGCTGGTCCTTCCAAAGGATCCAGGCCGGCTCCTGGCTGCGATCCAGGGCGGCATTCAAGCCGCGCACGTTCTGGTGAAAGCCCTTCGTGGCGGTGCCCCCGCCGTAGTTCGCAACGGTGGGGTTCTCCTTCGCCTCTTTGCCAAACTGGCGGATGCTGACGAAATAGGGCTTGATCACCTTGAGGGCCTGGTCCTTGAGCAGCTTCTCCTTGTCGGCGAGGCGCTGCTTGGCCACGCTCCACTCGGCGGTGAACTTGTCGAGCGCCAGCTCGTTATACAGCGTCAGGCTGGCGGTCTTGATATTGCTCACGTGCACGCGCGAGGACGAGGGGATGGTCTTGCTGGCCTTCCACTTGATCTCCAGCTCGCCAGCCAGCTTGTTGACGGCGCGCAGTTCGGTCCGCACCGCGGGGACTTTGCCGATTTCGACCAGCGCCAGCGGCTCGGCCAGGTTATAGGCCGCCGTGGTCTGTTTGCCGGTCGCGCCAGCCTTCAGCCGAATGCCCTCATCCGGGTCAACCAGGTTCCACTTAACCTTGCCCCAGGCCGTGCCCAGCTTGGTCAGCGCCGCGCCCATGCCGGTCTCGCCCGCCATCTTGGCGAAGACGCCTTTCTTGGAGTTCCAATCGGCCGGGGTCAAAATTTTGGGCAACGTCTTAATCGCCATGCAGCATTCTCCTTGTGCGGTTGATACAGCGGATTCGGGTTTGTTCCAATGTGTTCGACTGCCGGTCAGTTTAGGTCGAAACGGCGCGGCGCGCCTGACGAGAAACCCGCCCCCGGCTGACAATCCAGCCGGGTGGCGCGCCCGCGTTGTTAGGCCTGGGTGCAC
The DNA here is from genome assembly GCA_043734225.1 of Anaerolineales bacterium. Lineage (GTDB taxonomy): Bacteria > Chloroflexota > Anaerolineae > Anaerolineales > UBA6663 > JAYTFQ01. The sequence continues at coordinate 3,693 of JAYTFQ010000299.1, forward strand.
GCGCGCCTATTGTAGGTAGGGGCGGCCAAGAGTCAAGCGGCGGCGACCGTTTATCGTTCCGGCGCCGGCTTGGGCTCCAACGTCAGCGCCGCCGGCTGCGGGCTGGCCAGCATGCGCGCGCCCAGCCCGGCCGCCACCAGCGCCGCCAGCCCGCCCAGGGCCAGGCCCCAGCGCCCGCCCAGCGCCTCCCCCACCCAGCCCACAATCGGCCCGCCCAGCGTGGACGAGCCCAGCACCGCGATGCCCAAAAGGCCATAATCCGGCCGCGCATCTGCGGCTCGCTCTCCAATTGCAGCAGGCTGTTGCCCAGCGACGAGAAGGCGATGGAGCACACGCCCACCAGCACCAGGGCCGCCGCCGTCAGCCACAGCGTAGGCATGAGGGCCGCCGCCGTCGCCGACAGCCCAAACAGCAGCGCCGCCCGCACCAACTGCGGCCCGGAGATGCCCTTCCGCCCGGCCACCAGCAGCCCGCCGATCACCGCCCCGGTGCCCAGCGAGGCCGAGAGCAGCGCGTAGCTGCCGGCGTCGCCGTTGAACACAAAGCGCGCCATCAGCGGCAAACTCACCTGAAACTCGTAGGTTAGCGTGCCGATGAAGGCCATCATCAGCAGCGTGGTGCGCAGGATGGGGCTGGCCATCATATACCGCCAACCCTGGACCAGTTGGCCTTTGGCGCGCGCGGCCGGCGGCGCCAGGTGCAACTCAGCCGGGTTCACCCGCGCGAGCATGATGACCACCGCCACATAGGAAAGGCCGTTGAGAATGAAGCACACCGCCAGCCCCACGCTGGCAATCAGCAGCGCGGCGATGGCCGGGCCGATGATGCGCGACAGGTTCACCAGCGCGGAATACAGCGTCACCGCATTCCGCAAATCCTTCTCGCCCACCAACTCCACCACAAAGGTCTGCCGGGCCGGGTTATCAAACATGGTGGTGATGCCCAGCAAGGCGGCCAGCACATACACCATCCACAGCTGCAGCCAGCCGCTCAGCACCAGCCCGCCCAGGATCAGCGCCAGCAGCCCGGAGACGGCCTGCGTCACAAAGATAATCTTGCGCTTGGAGAAGCGGTCGGCCACCAGGCCGCCATACGACCCAAACAGCAGAATGGGCAGATACTGCAAGGCCGTCACGGCCCCCAGCGCCACCCCAGAGTTGGATAGCTTCAGCACTAGCCAGTCTTGGGCAATCGACTGCATGAAGGTGCCAGAGGTGGAGATGATCTGGCCCAGATAGTACAGCCGATAGTTTCGCACCCGCAGCGACGAAAAGGTCGCGCCGGCATAGCCCCGCGCCGCTTCAATCAAGTGGGACATACGCTTCCTGACACTAATTTGATTAGCTCGTGTAATAGTTATTATATCTAATTATAATGATTGCGTCTAGCCTCGTGCGCGGCCGGGGGCACGATTTTTCAATGACTTTCTACTTACTTGCCCGTTTCCTCCCGCCGGGGTATAACAGGCCGCAAATACGCGCTCGACGCACCGATTGAACTGCCCGCGCTTGCTGGACGCCCATAGCCCCAGCGACCGCCGGGTTGCGGGCCTTGACGAAGGGGACGATGACCGCTCAGCGCATGCCCAAAACCGCGCCGCCACGCACGGCCCGCACAGCCGCCGGCCGGCCGGCCCGGCCGCGCGCTGGGCCAGGCGCGGCCTACTTCCGCGCGCTGATTGAGAATGCCTCCGACCTGATTACCGTGGTGGACCGCGACGGCATCATTCAATACGTCAGCCCGTCGGTGGAGCGCGTCATCGGCTGGACGGCGGCTGACCTTCTCGGCCGGAATGTGTTCGAGCTGCTGCACCCCGACGACCAACCCCAGGCGCTGCAAATCTTTCAAAGCTTTCGCGAGCGGCCCGGCACCGGCGCGCGGGTGGAATTCCGCGTGCGCAACCCGGCCGGCGCCTGGCTCACCCTGGAGTCGGTCGGCAACAATCTGCTCGACACGCCCGCCGTGGCCGCCGTCGTCTACAACTCGCACGACATCACCGCCCGCAAACTGGCCGAAGCCGCCCTCAGCCGCGAAAGCGCATTCTCCAGCGCCCTGCTGGACAGCCTGCCGGGCGTGTTCTACTTATACAACGAACAGCTCCAGTTCTTGCGCTGGAACAAGAACTTTGAGGTCGTCACCGGCTACACCGCTGCCGAAATCGCCGGCATGAGCCCGCTCGACTTCTTGGCCGCCGACGAGCGCGCCGCGTCAGCCGAGCGCATCGCCGACGTGTTCAGCCAGGGCCTCTCGGCCATGGAAGCGCACCTGCGCACCCGGGACGGCCGGCGCCTGCCGTATTACTTTACCGGCCTGAAGACCATCCTGGACGGGCAAACCTGCCTGATCGGGGTCGGCATCGACATCGCCCAGCGCCGCCAGGCCGAAGCCGCCCTGCGCGAGAGTGAGGAGCGCTACCGGCGCTTCACCGAGAGCTCGCCGTACGGCATCCTGGTGCACCAGGATGGCCAGGTGGTCTTTGCCAACCCGGCCGCCGCCGCGATCCTGGGCGCAGAGCACACCGCGGATCTGGTCGGCGTCCCCATCCAGCATCTGGTCGAGCCCGAGAGCTGGCTGCTCACCGATGCGCGCCAGCAGCGCATCCTCAATGGCGAAACCGAGTCGTTCCCCACCGACGAGCGTTTCCGCCGCCTGGATGGCAGCAGCCTGCCGGTGCAAGTCATCACCACGCCCTTCAACTACCAGGGCCGCCCCGCCATCCAAAAGATCATCCAGGACATCACCGAGCGCCAGCGCGCCCAGGAAATCCTGGCCGCCAGCGAGCGGCGGCTGTCGCTGATCTTTGAGACCGTCAGCGACGTGCTCTTCCTGCTGGCGGTGGAGCCGCCCGATGTCTACCGCTTCGTGTCGGTCAACGCCACCTTCCTGGACGTGACTGGCCTCACCCGCGCGCAGGTCATCGGCAAAACGATCGAGGAGGTGCTGCCGCCCGTGGCGCGCGATACCGCGCGCGTCAAGTACCAGGAGGCCATCCAGTCCAACCAGACCGTCCGCTGGGAAGAGATCTCGGCCTACCCAACCGGCAAACTGTATGGCGAAGTGGCCGTTGCGCCGGCGCACAGCGCGGATGGCGTGGTCACGCACCTCATCGGCTCGGTGCACGACATCACCCAAATCCGGCGGGCCGAACAGGAAATTCGCCAGCTCAACCAGAATCTGGAGCAGCGCGTGGCCAAGCGCACGGCGCAACTGGCCGCCGCCAACAAAGAGCTGGAATCCTTCTCCTATTCCGTGTCGCACGACCTGCGCGCCCCGCTGCGCGCCATCAGCGGCTTTGCCGAGATCATCGCCCGCCGCCACCGCGACTCGCTGAACGCCGAGGGCCAGCACTACTTCGACAACATCGTGCAGGCCAGCGAGCGCATGAGCCATCTGATCGACGACCTGCTCACCTATGCCCGCCTGGGGCGCCAGGCCGTGCACCACGAGCCTGTGCCGCTGGCCGATGTGTTCCAGGCGCTGGAGCGCGACCTGGCGGCCCGCCTGCAGGCCAGCGGCAGCACGCTGGCCGTGCCCGCCGACCTGCCGGTGGTGCTGGGCGACCCCACCCTGCTGGACCAGGTGTTTGGCAACCTGCTGGAAAACGCCCACACCTATCGCCGGCCGGGCCAGCCAGCCCACATCCAGGTGGATTGGCAGCCGGCCGGCCCGGCGGCCATCATCCGCGTGCGCGACGACGGCATCGGCATTCCGGCCGAATATCACGAAAAGATCTTCAATATCTTCCAGCGGCTGCACGCCGAAGATGATTACCCCGGCACCGGCATTGGGTTGGCCACCGTGAAAAAGGCCGCCGAGCTGCTGGGCGGGCGCGTGTGGGTTGAATCCACGCTCGGGGCCGGCAGCGCCTTTTGTGTCGAATTATCCCGAGAGTCATAAATGCAGCGACAAGCGCATATCCTGCTGGTGGAAGACAATCGCATGGATGTGGAGTTGACCCTGGACGCCTTCCGCGAGGCGCGGCTGAACAACACGGTGCATGTGGCCTCCAATGGGCAGGCTGCGCTGGACTACCTGCTCGGCCACGCTGAATTCGCCAACCGCGCCGCCTACCCGCTGCCCAACCTGATCCTGCTGGATTTGAAGCTGCCGGGCGTGGACGGGTTTGAGGTGCTGCGCCAGGTGAAGAACACGCCCATCCTCAAGCGCCTGCCGGTGGTCGTCCTCACCTCCTCCAAGGAAGAAGGCGACCGGGCGCTGTCGTACGACATCGGCGCCAACAGCTATCTGGTCAAGCCGGTCTCGTTTGAAGGCTTCCTGAACGTGGTGCGCCAGATCGAGGGCTACTGGCTGACGCTGAATGCGCCTCCGCCCGAGGAAGAACCGTGAGCGCGCCGCTGAGTATCCTGTACGTGGACGACTACCCGCTGGACCGCGAGCTGGTGCGCGATGCGCTGGAAACGGAGCCCGGCGCTTTCACCCTGGTCATGGCCGCCACCCGCGCCGAGTTTGAGGCCCGCCTGCTCAGCCACGGCTATGACCTGGTGCTGAGCGACTTCAACATCCTCGGCTTTGAGGGCCTGCAAGTGCTGGAGACCGTGCACGCCCACAACCCCGACCTGCCCGTGGTGATTGTCACCGGCACCGGCTCGGAAGAGGTGGCCGCCGAGGCCATCAAGCGCGGCGCCGCCGACTATGTGCTCAAGTCGCCCCGGCACATCCAACACCTGCCGCAGACCATTCATGCCGTGCTGGAAAAGCAGCGCCTGACCCTGGAAAGCGCCCAGGCGCGCGCCGAAGCCGAGGCCGAGCGCGACCGGCTGACGCTGCTGATGGACAATCTGCCCGACACACTGTGCTTCAAGGACCGCCAGGCGCGCTTTACCCGCGCCAACCACGCCCTGGCGCGCCAGTTTGGGCTGGACGACCCGGCCGCGCTGCTGGGCAAGACCGAATTTGAGCTGCTGCCCAGCGAGGCCGCCCGCGCCCGCCTGGCCCAGGAGCTGCGCCTGCTGGAAAGCGGGCAGTCGCTGGTGGACATGGTGGAATTCAGCCCGCGCCCGGATGGCACGCCGCGCTGGCTGTCCACCACCACCGTGCCCACCCGCGACAGCGCCGGCGCCGTCACCGGGCTGGTCAGCATCGCGCGCGACATCACCGCGCGCAAGCAAGCCGAGCAGGCGCTTGAGCGACAATTGCAGCGCCTGGCCGCCCTGCGCCAGATCGACCAGGCCATCATGGCTTCCTTTGATCTGCGCCTGGTGCTGAATATCGTGCTGGAACAGGCGGCCGAGCTGCTGCACGCGGACGCCATCGACGTCTTGCTGTATGAGCCGCAGTCGCGCTTGCTGCTGTATGAGGCCGGGCGCGGCTTCCGCACTGACGCCATGCACCGCGCGCGCGCGCGGCTGGGCGAGGACCTGGCCGGCCGCGTGGCAGCCGAGCGGCGCGTGCTGCGCATTCCCGATCTGAGCGCCGCCAGCCCGGTGGTGCGCGCCCGGCTGCCGGCGGGCGAGGGCTTTGCCAGCTATGTGGGCGCGCCGCTGCTGGTCAAAGGTGAAATCAAGGGCGCGCTGGAAGTGTTTCAGCGCGCGCCGTTTGCCCCCACCCCCGATTGGCTGGAGTTTCTGGACACGCTGGCCGGGCAGGCCGCCATCGCCATCGACAATGCCCAATTATTCGCCGGCCTGCAGCGCTCGAACCTGGCGCTGGCCCTGGCCTACGACGCCACCATCGAGGGCTGGAGCCGGGCCCTGGATCTGCGCGACCATACCGACGCGGGCCACACCGAGCGCCTCACCGAAATTACTCTGCGCCTGGCGCGAGGGCTGGGCCTGGCTGAGGTCGATCTGGTGCACGTGCGGCGCGGGGTGCTGCTGCACGACATCGGCCTGATGAGCGTCCCCGAAAGCATCCTGCTCAAGCCCGGGCCGCTCACCGAGGCGGAGTGGGTGGTCATGCGCAGGCACCCGCAGGTGGCCTATGATATGTTATTTCCCATCACCTATCTGCGCCCGGCGCTGGATATTCCCTATGCTCACCACGAAAAATGGGATGGCAGCGGCTACCCGCGCGGGCTGAAGGGCGAGGAGATACCCCACGCGGCGCGGCTGTTTGCCGTGGTGGATGTGTGGGACGCGCTGCGCTCGGCCCGGCCCTACCGCGCCGCCTGGCCCGACGCGCAGGCGCGCGCCTATCTGCGCCAGCAGGCCGGCCAACAATTTGATCCGCGCGTGGTGGAGGCATTCTTGAATTTAGTCGAGGATTATGGACACGCTTGAGCGCGTCGTGCAGCATTTCCAAACCACCTTTCAGGCCCGCCCGGCCTTTGTGGCGCGCGCGCCGGGGCGGGTGAACCTGCTGGGTGAGCACGTGGACTACAACGACGGCTGGGTGCTGCCGGCCGCCATCGACCGCGCCGCCTACGTGGCCGCCAGCCCCACCGGCGCCGCCAGTCCGCTGGTATCCATCTCCGCCGCCGACCTGGCCCAGGCCAGCGCCTTTCGCCTGGGCGAGCTAGACCAAAATCAGAAAGTGGATGCCGCCGGCCAGCCGCTGCCAAGCTGGGCGCGCTACCCGGCCGGGGTGGCCTGGAGCCTGCGCGGCGAGGGCCTGGCGGTGGGCGGGTTGAACGCGGTGCTGGCCTCGGATGTGCCCGTCGGCGCCGGGCTGTCGTCGTCGGCGGCGGTGGAGGTGGCCTTTGCCGCCGCCTGGCGCCACACCGGCGGCTGGGCGCGCGGCGCCATGGCGCTGGCCCAGGCCTGCCAGCGGGCCGAGAACCAATACGTCGGCGTCAACAGCGGCCTGATGGACCAATTCGCCTCGGCCTGCGGCCAGGCCGGGCAGGCGCTGCTGCTCGATTGCCGCACGCTGGAATGGGAAGCCCTGCCGCTGCCGGCCGGCGTGAGCATTGTGGTGGCCGATACCAGCATCCGGCGCGAGCTGGGTAAGAGCGAATACAACACCCGCCGCGCCCAGTGCGAGGCGGCGGTGGCCGGGCTTAGCGCCGTCCTGCCCGGCATCCGCGCGCTGCGCGACGTGTCGGTGGCCGACTTCAACCGCCACGCCCACCTGCTGGACCCGCTGGTGGCGAAGCGCGCGCGGCACGTGGTGGAAGAGTGCGCCCGCACCCAGGCGGCGGTGGGCGTGCTGCGGGCCGGGCGCCTGGCCGATTTTGGCGCCCTGATGAACGACTGCCACGCCAGCCTGCGTGACTTATATGAAGTGAGCTGCCCGGAGCTGAACGCGATGGCCAGCGCCGCCCAGGCCCTGCCCGGCTGCTATGGCGCGCGCCTGACCGGCGCCGGCTTTGGCGGCTGCACCGTGAACCTGGTGGCGGCCGAGGCCGCCGATGACTTTAAGCGCGATCTGGCGCGCGCCTACACCGCCGCCACCGGGCTGACGCCGGAGATTTACGTCTGCCAGGCCGCGGGCGGGGCGGAAGTGCTGAGTGTATAAGTTCCACAATCGGCCGGCCATCAATTCCGGTCGAAACAATGCCAGTCGAAAGGGACGGCGCGGCCCGCCCCGTGCGGGCTCACAATGGTCAATACCTTTCAAATAAGCCAGCCGGGCGCTCGCGGCGTACCGACCCCGCTTGGGGTTTGGCCCGAAAGAAGGGCCATCCCACTCCGCTGCGCTGCGGGGACAATTGTGCACCCCGGGCTACGCGAAGCGGGTGCGCCGGCTATCGCCGGCTAGAGCGCAATCCTTATTTGAAAGGTATTGACCCTTGTGAGATGGGGGAATGGGGGTGGGGAGATGAGCGCGAATGCGCTGCCCTGATCCTGAGCGCAGGGTGGCGCGTGACGCGTCAATCACACATGGAGCAAACATGACCCAAATAACAGGCATCCAGCGCCTGGATAAGACCATCCAGCCGGTCAGCGGCGTGGGCGACAACTGGCACATGAGCTGGGCGGCGGATGACAAGCAATATGTGGGCTTGTGCGACGGCCGCGGCTGGGCGGACCTGCCCGGCTACACCGGGCAGGATTACAACTCGAACCTGTACCGGATCAGCGGCCAGGCCCCCCAGCACACTTTTGAGCGTGTGCCCGGCTACCCGGCGCTGGAGTCGATCTATCCCCCCACCCCCGCGCACCCCAAGAGCTACAGCCGCTACTACGGCTTTGGCCTGCTGGCGCTGGACCACGCCATCTACCATTTTATGAGCACGCCCAAAACCCCCTTCGGCGCGCCGGGCAACGCCTTCGCCGGCGTTAAGCTGATCTATTCCGTGGATGATGGGCAGACTTGGCACAACCAGGACGGCGGGCCGCTGGTGTGGGAAGCGTGGGAGGCGCGCAGCCGCGACAACATGCTGTTCTTCATGGAGCCGGATGAGACCTTCTCGCTGCTGACGGTGCTGCAGATGGGCCAGAACTATTCCGCCAACACCGACGGGTACGTCTACCTCTACGCGCCGAACGGCAGCCGCGAGGGCACCATGAACCAACTGGCCCTGCTGCGCGTGCCCCGGGACAGCATCCGCGAGCGTGCCCGCTATGAATACTTTGTGGCCCGCCAGCCAGACGGCGGCGCCCGCTGGAGCGCCGACCTCGGCCAGCGCGGCGCGGTATACGGCTTTCCCTCCGGCTGGGTGAACTACGCCATTGGCGACCCGCATGGCGGCCACCCGTATGCCTGGCAGCCGAGCGTGGCCTACAACCCGGCGCTGGGCTGCTACATGATGTTCAATTGGGGCATCGGCGTGGGCGAAGACGGCGATTGGTTTAAGAAGCCTAGCTACCTGGGCTTTTATACCGCGCCGAGGCCCTGGGGGCCGTGGAGCCAGGTGCACGCAGACACGGCCTGGACCCCCGGCGGCGACCTGGGCGCGCGCTGCTACCAGCCGCAAATCTCGCCCAAATGGATTGCCGCGGACGGCAAATCGTTCTGGATGGTGTGGACCAACTTCCGGCTGGTGGGTAATCAGCGGCCGTATTATGCGTTCAACTGCCAGAAGGTGGCCATTTTGACGGCGTGAGACGCCGGCGCATCGACGGTCTGTTCCCCGCCGAACGGTGGGCGCCGGGGTGGGGGTATCTGTTTAGAAGTGGCACAAGTGGCACAAGTGGTTTTTACGGCAAAAATGGCAAAAGAAGTGGCACGGGGAGAAGAGAGAAGTGTACGGACATAATGTTGGGGACGGCTAGGCATAGGTCGCTAGAGGAAGTTACTGCGTTGAGAGACCTGTCAAAAACAACGCCCCGCTATTGCTGACCAGGGCCAGGGAGAGGACGACCAGGCCAGCACCTATCCGCGCTGGGTCGCGTCGGGCGACTGACCCGCCAGGGGCGCTTCGCAGAGTCGCTGCAACAAAGGCACAAAGCCCGCCTACGCGGGCTAGATGTGCGCATTTCCAGTCGCCGCGCAGTGACTTTATGCGTTGGACTAAAAGATTCCTTCAGCGCAATTCAGGGCTTCCGTGCAGGGCGATTGATTTGTACGCAGCCAGGTGTTCCATCTTGCATTCGTTCTCGGCAGAATCCAAGCTTAGGCGCGAGGGACAGGCAAGGCCTATTGTTTACTCGTGGGATAACCGCAACGAGGCGGAACTCCAAAAGTTGATGCGACAGGTGGATGTAAAGCCAAGCGCTCTCCCCTGTCCGACCCCGAAAAAACGGCGCTCATCGCCCCAGGCCACGGCGCTATCCCATGGCAAACCGGACACGCCCAGTTTCGGCGCGGACACCCGCGCACCGCTCCGGTTCAGCGGCGGGCCGCGTAGCGGTCCGTCCGCGCCGCTTGAAGCTTACCACTGATGGCCAAGGCGCGACCGACGGCATGGTGGCTGCTTTGTCGGAGTCGAGCCAGCATAGGCGCATTGGCCGCGTTGCCGCCGGCAGCGCCGAGCGCCGCGTAAGCCTCGAAGCAGCCACAGGCTTCGCAGTGCATTTCAGCGACAGACCTGCCAGGCACTTCGCGGAAACCTGGCGGGTCTTAACAATGATGCCCCAATGAAAAAAACTCGCTCTCCAATGATTAATCAAGGCGCGACCGACGGCGAGGCGGCGGGCTGAGGCGTGTTTCACATCGGAATGCTAATTAAGACACCCCGGCCATTGCTGACCGGGGCGAGAACGAGTGCTTTTAGCTAATAGTTTCACGATTACGCCAAGCTGGGAGGCGCCAGAGTGGTCTACCACAACTGCCGGTGTGTTTGCCACCATTGGGAACGCTGGCAGTATCGTTGCCAGGGCGCTGGCCTAGCCATATCGGCGCTTCCAAGCTTCGACTAGCCGCTGGTTGTCTTCTGGCCGGCGCGTGGCAATCCGGATCAGCCGGGGATAGCCGAACGAGGTGCAGTCACGCACCCGCAAACCATCCTGAAGCAGCTCCGCGGCGACCCGCGCCGCGTCGGCCACCGGAACCGTAAAGTAATGCAAGCCGGTAGATGTCGTTCCCAGCGCGGTCGCCAGCTCATGGGCCCACTGCCGTACAATCGGCAGCGTCTCGGTTAAGAAGGCCTGCTGAGCGGGCAAGGCCGCCAGGGCCTCGGCATGCGCGGCAGGGAAGGCCCAGGCGGGTTGAAGATTCACGAGCTGGGTTGCCAGGGCCGGACCGGCCAATGCATACGCCAGGCGCATTCCCAACACGCCGTGCGCTTTGCCCGGCGACTGCACGCGGATCAGATTGGGGCGCGATGGCAGATCCACACCATCCGCCACGAATGGCCAATAGGCTTCGTCCACCACAAACAGGGGTGAGGGCGGCAGGCTTGCCAGCTCCAGGCAATGGCCGGTGGGATTGTGAGGGTTAGAGAGGTAAACCAGACCGGCCGCGGCCGGCACGGCAGCCAGGTCGCGCGCCGCAACCTGGAGCGAGGCACCTTGCAGCGCGACTGCCCGCGCAAACTCGCCAAAAGGCGCGCCCAGCGACACGACCATGTCACCCTGGCCGACGAACGCGCGGACGATGCGGTGCAGCAGCTCGCTGGCGCCCACACCCAGTACCACGCCGTCAGGCGGATAACCATGATACCGGGCCAATGCCTCGCGTGCCCGCCGGTAGAGCGGGTCGGGGTAGCGGCTGAGGTCGGCCCGCTGCCAGGCCCGCGCCAGGGCCGGGTTTGGGCCGAGCGGGTTCGTGTTGACCGAGAAGTCGAGCACGGTCTCCTCGGCCGCCTGCGGCCCGCCGTGCAGCGCGCGCGGAAGAAGCGGATAGGGCATGGGCTCAGCGGGAGCGAAGCGCTTGCTGCAAGCCGCGCCGAACGGCCCGGCCGATTAGCGCGCCCACCAGGGCAACCGGTCCGGCGTATTCGTGATACGTGCCACGCTCGGTGCTGGCGACGACGATGGCATCGGTGCTTGTGCCGGTGGCCGGGCCGCCGTGCGGCGCGACGACGCCTACTTCGACCAACACCAGGGTCTTGGCCTCGGTCGCCGTGATGATGGCGTTCGCCCGCGCCGCGTGTGGCAATCGCCCGTCCACGACGACCAGGATGTTGATCGTGCCAGCGGTTTGGTCGCGTCCGAAGGCAGCGGTTACGCCAGCGGCCGTCGGATTGCCAATTCCCGCCGTCAATACCACCGCGACGGTCGTCTCGCCATCGCTCTCAATCACCACCTGCGCCCGCGCCACCGGCGCCGCGGTCAGCACGCCCACGAATGGCTCAGTGATGCCTAGCGCAGCGGCCAGGCGCTGCAAATCGGTTTGATGGTCGCCACCTCGGTAATCCTCTGGCACCTGCATGTTGAGCACATGCCGGGTCCAATCGAGTTCCCCGCCAACCACGGCTGAGCTGAGCACCGCCAGCGGAGTCGCGCTGCGCACGTAAAGCGCTTGCGGTTCACGGCGCAGGTATACACCCGGCATTAGCAGTATCTCTGTCAAAGCGGCGTGCTCCGCGGACTGTGTTGGTTTGCTGCCCGCGCAAAGCGGGCGGCCAGGTTGGGCTGGGACAGAAAGTGAATGTGTGTGTACGAGGCGATGAGGTTGCCGCAGCGGGCG
>JAYTFQ010000300.1:0-3863 GCA_043734225.1 Anaerolineales bacterium
TATTGTGTCGGGGCGCCCGTGGCCTGGGCGGCGCTGGCGCCGGGACGGCGGGCCGCGGCAGCATTGCCCACCTATCCCTTCCAGCGCGAGCGCTATTGGATTGAGACGGTGTCCCCGGCACCCGCACCAGCACCCGAGCTGCTGCCGGCCCGGGCCCATCCACTGCTGGGCGTGGAACACACGGTGGCCACCGAGGTGGGCACAACCCTTTGGACCCGCACCCTCACGGCCGCCAGTCTGCCGGAGCTGTCCGATCATCAGGTGGATGATATGGTGGTGCTGCCGGGCGCCGTCTTGGTGGAGATGCTGCTGGCGGCGGGACGCACGCGCGTGGCGGACGCGCGGCTGACCGGCATCACGTTTAGCCATCTGCTGGCGTTGCCGGCCGGAAGTGTGCGAGAGGTGCAGACCGTGCTGGCTGAGGCCGGCGCGGGCGCCCAGGCGCAGGTGCTCAGTCGGCTTGTGGCGGATCAGGCCGCTCCATGGACGCGGCATGCGCAGGGGACGATTCAACCTGCGCACACCTCCCGCCCGGCGCCCTTATCGCTGGTCGAAATTCGAGCGCGTTGCGCTGAGGCGATCAGCGCCCCCGACTACTACGCGCTTTTGGCCGGGCAGGGCCTGGCCTATGGCCCCGCCTTCCGCCGGCTAACGGCACTCTGGCGGCGCGATGGCGAAGTGTTGGGCGAGCTGGTCATGCCCGCAGAGCCCGCGGTATCCGGCCCGCCCTATCATGTCCCGCCGACCCTGCTGGATGCTTGTTTCCAGGCACTTGGCGCAGCGTTGCCGTTGGACCAAAGTGATCGGCACGGCGCGCCGGCACTTCCGATTGGGGTGGAAGACCTGCGGCTCTGGGCAGATCCCGCGGCCGGCGCCTGGGCGTATGCCCGTCTCAATACTGAAAATCCTTCCGATGCCTCGACCCTCACCGGAGACGTCTTCCTCCTTGGTGCCGGCGGCGAAGTGATCTTGGAAGCGCGTGGCTTTCGCGTGCAGCGTCTGGCTCCGCCGGCTCCGCCTGCTGTTCAGGGCAATGACTGGCTCTACGAGCTGGCCTGGGAGCGCCAGCCGAGAGTCGTGCCAACTAATGTGGCGCAAGACGAACCTGGCAGTTGGCTCATTTTCGCCAGCCGCGACTCGCTTAGCCGCGATCTCGTGGGCCAGTTGGCGGCTCATGGCCGGCGCGGCGTGGTCGTTTCGCCCGGCGACGGTTACGAGCGGCACACGCCGGACCGCTTTGGCCTTGATCCGTTGGATGCCGCCGGTTTCCAGCGCTTGCTGCGCGAGGCGCTGCCCGCGCATGCCCCGCCGTGCCGTGGTGTTGTCTACCTTTGGGGGCTCGATCTTGAGCCAGACATCGCCCAGGCGTCACCGACCGCGAACGCCTTGCCGGCCTGCGCCGGGCTGTTGTATTTGGCCCAGGCGCTGGCGCGGGCCGGCTGGCGCGATGCGCCCCGCTTGTGGCTGGTGACGCGCGGGGCCCAGGCCGTCGCAACAACGGACGCTGTAATTGCGGTGGCCCAAGCGCCCCTATGGGGCCTGGCGCGCACCGTCGCCATCGAGCAGCCCGAGCTGGCTTGTACCTGTATCGATCTCGACCCGGCCGGCTCGGCTGGCGCCGCGAATTTGTGGGAGGCGATTTCGTCAGCCGATGCTGAGGCCCAGGTTGGCCTGCGAAACGCCGAGCGCTATGTGGCGCGGCTAGCGCATTGGAGCGCCACACAGCCCTCGGTCCCAACGGATATACTCGCGCCCGCCCTCGATCGCGCGTTCCGGCTGGAATTGACCACGCCCGGCATCCTGGCTGGTTTATGCCTGCGAGAAATGCAGCGCCGCGCGCCGGGTCCTGGCGAAGTGGAGATCGCCGTGGAAGCGGCCGGGCTGAATTTCCTGGATGTGCTCGGCGCCCTGGGCGCGCGCCCCGACCAGACGGACGGTCCGCTGGCACTGGGCGGTGAGTGCGCCGGCATTGTGACGCGCGTGGGCGTTGGCGTCACAGATGTGGCCATCGGCCAGGCGGTGGTGGCGCTGTCGGCATCGAGTTTTGCCACCCATGTCACCACCAGCGCCATTCTGGTTGTCCCCAAACCCGCGCCGCTCAGTTTTGCCGAGGCTGCTTCACTCCCGGTGGTCTTTCTGACCGCCTACTACGCGCTGTACGAGCTTGGCCGCTTGCAGCCTGGCGAGCGCGTGCTGATTCATTCCGCGGCCGGCGGCACCGGGTTAGCGGCGCTCCAACTTGCGCAGCGGGCAGGGGGTCAAGTGTTCGCCACGGCCGGCAGTCCCGCCAGGCGCGAGTTTCTCCAGACGCTCGGTGTGTCCACCGTTGCCGATTCGCGCAGCCTTGCTTTCGCAGATCAATTTCGCGCCGACAGCGGCGGGCGCGGCATGGACGTGGTGCTCAATGCGCTCACCGGTCCCGCCATGGAACACAGCCTGGCGCTTCTGGCGCCCTACGGCCGTTTCCTGGAAATTGCCAAGAAAGAGATTTATGCCAACACCCACATCGGGCTCGAACCGTTCCGCAAGAACCTGAGCTACTTCGCCATTGACCTGGCCCGCATGATCGTCGAGCGCCCGGAATATATCCGGCGGATGCTGGTCGAGATCTTGCGACTGTTCGCGGCCGGTGAATTGCGCCCGCTGCCGCTGACCCCGTACCCCATCGCTCAGGCGGGCGACGCCTTCCATGCCATGGCCCAGGCGCGCCACATGGGCAAGCTGGTGTTGACCTTCGAAGAACGGACCACGACCCCCATCGCTCCGGCGCCGGCCGCCGGCGGCGTCACCGTCCGGTCGGATGGCGCTTACCTCATCACCGGCGGTCTGGGGGGCCTGGGGCTGACCCTGGCGGCCTGGCTGGTGCGGCAAGGCGCGCGGCACCTGGTGCTCGCCGGGCGGCGCCCACCGCCTCTGACGGTCGAAACAAAACTAGCCGAGCTGCGCGCAGCCGGCGCAACCGTCCACGCGGTTCAACTCGACGTCGCCGATCGGCCCGCGCTGGCCGCGCTGTTCCAACAGTTTGGCACGAGCCGGCCGCCCTTGCGCGGACTCATCCATGCGGCGGCGGTGCTGGATGACGCCACCCTGCTGAACCTGGATGCCAGGCGCCTCAACACGGTGCTCGCTCCCAAGCTTGATGGGGCCTGGCACCTGCATACGCTCACGCGCGACCTGCCGCTAGACTTTTTTGTTTTATTCTCGTCGGCGGCCGGTTTGCTCGGGTCGCCTGGCCAGGCGAACTACGCGGCTGCCAATGTCTTTCTGGACGCCCTTGCCCACCAGCGGCGCGCGCTCGGGCTGCCCGCCCTCAGCCTCAACTGGGGTCCATGGGCCGAGGTTGGCTTGGCCGCCGCCCAGGCTAACCGTGGCCAGCGGCTGGCGGTGCAGGGTTTGGCCGGGCTGACCCCAACTGAAGGCCTGGACGCGCTGGAATTTTTGCTCCACCAACCCGTCACGCAAGTGGCGGTGATGAAATTCAACGTGCGACACTGGGGCCAGCTTTTCCCGCGCGCGGCCGGGGCGCCGCTGCTGGCGAATTTGCGTGACGCGGACGGATCAGCGCCGGAGCGAGATCCAGGGCGCGCCAACCACGCGGTGCGCGATGCGCTCTTAGCCGTGGCGCCGGGTCTGCGGCTTTCCGTGCTGGAAGCGCACTTGATTGAGCAGATCGCCCTGGTGCTGCGGCTCCCGCTGGATCAGATCGACGCGCACAGCCCGCTGCCCGCCTTGGGGCTGGACTCGCTCATGGCGTTGGAGTTGCGCAACCGGCTTGAGCTCAGCCTGGGCGTCACGCTTTCGGCCACGTTGATTTGGGGCTACCCGACGGTAGCGGCCCTGGCGCCTTTCATGGCGGAGAAGAT
>JAYTFQ010000301.1:0-2011 GCA_043734225.1 Anaerolineales bacterium
GCGGTGGCCGTACCCGCGGGCGGCGCTGTGGGGGTGAGTGCCGGCAGCGCCGGCAGATCGGCGCCCGCCACCACCCGCTCCGTGTAACCGATGATATAGGGGCCCGTGCCCGGGCTGACCGAGGTGGTCACGCGATAAAAAACGCCCAGGCGATGCGAGGGCAGGAAAATGGCGGTGGCGCCGGAAGCGGCGTCGGCCGTGTAGCCCAGCGAGAAGTTTTGTTGGTCCACCCATTTCTGGCCGTCCCAGCGCAGGTAAACCAGCGCCGCCGTGCGGTCCGCCTGGATTTGGACGGCGACCAAAAATAGCGCCCCCTGGCCGTCACTGGCCAGGCCAAAATTGGGCGCGATGTCTTGCAGGCCGGGCACCGGGGCCGGCGGAGACCAAGTCTGGCCGCCATCCTGCGAGGATTGCTGCCACAATGGCTGCCGGGTGATGGAGGGCTGCACCCACAAGCGAAAGAGCTCGCCGCGCGCGGTGGCCGCCAGCCGCGGAAAGCCGGCGCCGGCCTCACCCACCAACTCGGGCATGCTCCAGGTTTGGCCGCTATCCTCCGAGCGCAAGTAGTACACCCCCAAGGGCGTGGTGGCGGGCGGCAATGAGCCGCGCACCACCATCAGGTGCAGGCGCCCGGCCGTGTCCAGGGTCAGTTGGCTGTCTTGGAGCGTGGCCCAGCCGGCGGCAGCGGCATCCAAAATGACGCGCGCCTCGCTCCAGGTTTGGCCGGCGTCGCTGGACTCAAGTTGATACAGGCCGCGGCCCTCATTGAACGGCACGGTGTCGATGACCACGAGCCGGCCGTCGGGTTCCAGGATCATCGCCGGCCAGCCGCCGCTATCCTGCCGAACGGGCAGGGCCAGCGGCGGGCTCCAACCGGCGGCGCTAGCCGCGTCGCGGGTGTGCGACCGGCTGTAAAGCAGCTGCCCGTTGGGACCACTGCTCCATACCGCGTGCATCCAGCCGCGCGGGTCAGCCACAATCACCGGCATGCTCATGAGGCTATCGGGCCGCGCTCGCAGCAACTCGGCCGCGCCGGTCCACTCCTGGCCGTTGCCCTGCGAGCCGACCAGCCGCTGCTGATCCGAATTGCCCGACAAGTCTTGCGGCCAAAGCGCGTGCACCACATCGCCATCGAGCGCGGCCGAGGGCAGACCGGCGTTGGTGCCGGGGTCGGAGAGCGCCACCAACGGCCGCCATTCGGTGGCCAGGGCGGGCAGCAGGTCATTCAAGCTGAGTTGACTGATCGTAAACCAGACATCGCCGCGGGCGTCACAGCCCAGCACCATGATCTGCTCGCCGGCCAGCCCGGTTTGCAGGCAACTCAAAGCGGCCGGCCGGTGGCTGTCTGGATTAACAAATGTGAAATCCGCGCGCAGGATTTGCGACCAGCGGCTGCCGTTCCAAAGGACCAGGTTGGCCGGGCCGGTGCTGTCGCTGATGGTGGCCCACAGCACCAGCCGGCCGTCCGCCAGCGGGTAAATCTGGCTATCGGTCAGGCAGCCGGGCAGTTGTTCCAGCACACGCACCGGCGCGCTCCAATTGCCCGTTGCGCTGGTCAACTGCTGCTGATACAGGCTGCAGCCGGTGCCCGACTCCCACTGTCGCAGAAAGCCGCCGCTGACTGGCAGCCAGCGCAAATGCCTCGCCTGCTCGTCGATGCGCGGATCGGCCCGATAGAGCGCCAGGGTATTGCTAAAGTTTTGGCCATTGTCCACTGAGCGGCTGAACTGGCTGTTGAGCGCGACCGGATCATCCCAGGCAACATCGACCTCGCCGGAGTCATTCACGGCCAACTGCAAGTGGGCGGCGCCGGCCGCCAGCGAGCGAAAATAGGGGGATGTGTCCAGCGTCTGCGGCGGCGCCCACTGGCCGGCCACCCGGCGCAGGTAGTAAACACCTGGCGGGTTGGCGCCATCGCTGTCGTCTTGCACGAAGGCCGCGTGCAGGGTGTCGCCCACCAATTGGGCGCTCCAATTCAGGACATGCGCCGCCAGCGCGACCGGCGTGTCCC
>JAYTFQ010000302.1:0-6076 GCA_043734225.1 Anaerolineales bacterium
GCATCCCCGCCAGCCTGCTGCGCTTCGCCGCGCTGCACAGCTACGACGCCGTGCGCGAGCCGCGCCTGCCCGCCGAGCTGCGCGACAAGAACCCGAAAGGCATGTGGCGCAAGATCGACGGCGAGTGGACGAGGGGCGACGTGCCGGTGAAGGGTGCGTGACGCGAAGTGTGTCGGAGTTCGCGGGCCTTTACAGGCGGCGACCTGTGCGGTGCCGGGCGGTTTCACCGGCACGACTGACAGCGCTGTTCAGAACTCGAACGGCATTGCCAAACTTAGCGGCGGGTCATGGCCGCCTTACCCCACCACCGGCTTAACGTGATCGGCTTCAACGCGGGCGGCGCCCCCAGCAGGGCTTTCTTAAAGTCGCGTCGGGCGACTGACCCGCCAGGGGCGCTTCGCAGAGTCGCTGCACGCGATAAGGCCGCGAAGGCACAACCCACAACTGCGTTGGGGCAGGTGAGCCCGCCTACGCGGGCTGGATGCGCGCAATTCCAGTCGCCGTAGGGCGACTCACCTGCCCCAACGCAGTTGCGGGTGGTGCTCTTGTAGCCGCGGTTTCTAACCGCCAGGCGCACGTGGTGCAATGGCACACCGGACTTTAAGAAAGCCCTGGCGCTCCCAGGCTCCCGTGCCCAATTCGTTCGTATATGCGATACGATCCATATTCTGCCACTAAAACAAAGTGCTGTTGGACGATCTGCGCGTCGTAGATCCCCGTCCAATCACTGAAGGCATCGGTGATCAGAAAGTCCGGATTGGGCTTGAGCAGATCATAATTCAGATTGAAGCCAGTGTGTTCGATAAACCACTGACGGTCTGCCAGGTATTCATAGGCGGCGGCCGGATGGTGGAACTGCCAATGACCCGTCAGGGTGTCCAACTCCCAGGCCCAGGTTTCGATGACGGCCTGCTGCGGGATTTGAGTGTCGACAAAACGCGCGACTTGCTCCGCTCCGTCATCGCCGGGATTGGCCAGTATAGGCCAGGTGTTCACCCCAACGGCCACGAGCGCGATCGCGGCCATGCTGAGGTAGAAAAGTTTCGGCGAGCCTGCTGGCCCGGCGGGTGTCACCTTGTGATAAACGAACTGCAGCAAGCCTAATCCCGACCGGGTGACCAGCAGCAATCCGATCACCGCGCCAAAGAAGGCATAACGCGGCCAACCGATCGACAGCAGGCCGTACCAAACGGCATAGCTGCCGGCGATCAAGGCGAGAGTCAACTCGGCCCATTGCGCATCGGTCGCCAGGCGCAGCGACCGCCCCGCGCCGAACATCCGCCAGGCGCCGCCGCATGCGCCCAGGAGCATGATCCCCGTGAGCAATAGTTCGCCGGCGCTGGGCGTCCCCCAGCCCGGCTTTATCAAGATCAACGTTCGAACCGCATCCGCCAACGTCGCCACATTCTCGGCATAAATCGCGGGCGGCGTATTGAGATATTCCAGCAGCCTCCAGACAGCCAGTACGCCAACCGACAGCCCGATTGGCGCCAACTGTTGGAACCAATGCGATCGCTGTATCCACCAGCGCCCCACGGCAACCAGACCCAGCGCGGGCAAGAGCGCCAGACCAATGGACGTCTTCGACAGCAAGCCCAGGCCAATGGCGAGGCCGGCCAGAATACTCACCAGCCAATGAGACTTGCCGGTCCATGTTCGAAACCACAGATACAGACCCGCCAGCACCAGGGCCAAGGAGGGAACTTCGCCCAGCACCTGGCGACCCAGCAACAGCAGACTGACCCCCTCAAACGCCGGCGCGCCCAGAACCATAAGGGCGGTAATAAGGCCGAACTTGGCGCCGTAGGCGTAGTTGGCAACCCCAAACAGGCTCAGCACCGCCAGAAGCGCGAAGGGCAGTATGGCCAAACGTGCCTGCACCAGGCCGGTGCCCAGCAATTTGAAGCTGGCGGCCACGGCCAACACGTCCGCGGGTCCGCTGGTGACATAGGGATCAAAGGGCCGCAGACCGGTCGAGGTATAGGTGCCGAACACGCCTCGCTCGGCCAGGGTCCGGGCGGCGTTCGTCCGGGATCCTTCATCGTGCCAGGGCGCCGGGAAGCTGCCCAGTCGCAGCAGGAGCGCTGGCAAGCTAACGGCCAGCAGCAAGAGATACGGGCCGGCCCGCCGCAAAACACCACTGCGCGCATTAGCGCGAGTGAGCATGGCTGCGGCCGGCTCAACTGGGACGCCGGATGGCCGCCGGCGGGTAAGAAATTGGAACATTAGATTAGCCACCTCAAAGACTTATGATCCGCTGTCCCAGTGAATGGCATAGACTTGAACCAGCCCATGCCAGGCATCGGTGAATTCCAGCACCAGCTTTGCGTGCTGTGTCAAAAAGTCGGCCAGCTCCTGGTTGATGCCCACACTAGGCATTTGAAAAACGTCGGCATCCAGACCGGGCGGAAGGTACGGCGCGTCAACCAATGTCCAGTGCAAGATGGGGTCGACGATGAGATAGTCCGGCCGGATCACGTTCAAGGATTTGGTGAGACTGTAGCCGTTGAAAAATTGATACGGCCGCAAACCATGCGTCGAGCGGTAGTCATAGTCTGGCAGGCCCAGCCACCACAGCGGCGAGCCCAAAACCCGGGCATTGGCTGGAATGACCTGGCGGATCTGGCTCGCAGCCGCGTAATAGTTGTAATCCTTGTTGTCATAGAACGGGCGCGCCACGTGTAGCGCGCTGCTAAACAGAAAGAGCAGCAGCAGCCCGCCCGCAAAAATCTGCTGCCGGCCGGCTGCCTGGCCTGCGCGGATCAGACCCCCCAGCGTTTCGGCCGCCATCAGCATGAAGAACGGGTATAACAAGATTGCGTAAAGATCGGTTTTCTTCCAGGGATACACCGCGAAGCAAACTAAGGATATCGCCACAAAGCTGAGCAAGTAACGATCCGCTTTGGAGCGCCTGACCGCGATATAGGCGAGGCTCGCGCCCACCACGGCAAAGTCCAAGTTGTTGGCATAGAAATGGTAGCGGGCATATTCGGCCGCTGTCGCCGTCAACAAACTCATCGGGTTCAACGCGTTTAAGAGTGACGTTTGCGGGCCGGCAACATTGAGGCTATACAGCGTAAAGTAAGCGCTGGGGCTTGGCAGAATATGCAGGCCCGCATAATAAATGATGCCAATCAGTCCTCCGAGAAAGCACAGCCAGGTCCCCTTCTGGCGCAACACCTGGAACCCGTAAGCGGCGAGGTAAACGCCCGCCAAAGCCGGCGCAAACAAGATTCCATTTGGATGAAAATCGGGCGACAAGCCAATCAGCAGGCCTGCCAGGGCATGCGCCCACCATTTTTCTCGTTCAAATCCAAGTGTGGCCAGCGAAAAGGCCAGCATCACAACCGCAGCCAGCAGGATATCTGGCCGGGCATAGTGGCTCGCCTGCAGAAATGAAGGACTGAGGGACAGCATGAGAGCGGCCAGCAGCCCGGTTACGCGGCTGTAGCTTTGCCGGCCGACGACGATGGTCAATACCAGCAGCAGCCCGCCAAAGATCCAGGATACCAGGCGCGCCTGAAACAATCCGAGGCCCAAAGTGGCAAAGGAAATCAGCCAGGGCAGTTCTCCGAGGAAAGGCCGCCGCACCCACGCGTAGCCAAATTGATCCAACACGCCGGCGTGAATGGCATCGAAATTGACCCCGGTTTTCAGCCAGGTCCATGTGGCATTGGAAAACCAGGGCTCGTCGATGAATACGGGCGGGTAGACCGTTAGAAACGCGAAATGGGCGAGCATGACCAGGATGATCGCCGCGCCAAGGGCGACGATCAGTGTCTGTTCATCCACCAGGCGGGCGCGCAAGGCGGTTTGAAGGCGACCTTTGGGCTGAGCTTGCAGGTTCATCCGGCGGGTTCCGATGTTACCGATACGAGTGCCAACCCATCCGGTCAGAGGGGGTCTGCCGTGCCGCTTTCCGTGGCGCCCGGATGGATCCTTGCAGAAATACCAACCCGCCCAGGATGGCCGCCACGATGCGGCCGGAATAGACCAGGAGCGAAAGGGCGACTGCCGCGGATGAACCAATGCCCACCTGTCCGAAGAATAGCACGAAGGCGCCCTCGCGCAGCCCGATCCCGCCCAGAGAGACTGGCAGCATGGTCACGATCCAGATCAGAGGCAAAAACATGAAGAATTCAATTGAGCGCGCCTGCAGGCCGAACGATCGGGCCATAACGATCGCGGATAGGATCTCAAGGATTTGAACCACCAACGACACCGCCAGCGCCGACACCAGCAAGCGGGGTTGATTGTGCAGCGCATGCAAGGAGGTGTACGTTCGGCCAGCAGCACCTTCCAGCTTCTCGATGCCCGGCAGCCTAAATATCCAGCGAAAATGACGCAGCATACGCCGGCTAAAGATCAGCCTCCAGGCCAGCGCCAGGCCGGCCGCCACGGCAATCACACCGATCAGGATCGCCCGATCCGGTACATAGCGATAGCCCACAACCAGCGACACCAGCGCCATCAGCACCACTGAGATCAACCCGACCATCCGGTCGAGCAGGACAGTTGAAGCGGGCTCGGCGCCCTTCTCAATATGGCGCGACACCTCGTACACACGGGCTAGATCTCCACCGGCAGCCGTGGGCAGGAACATGGAAAAGAAATTGCCGACCAGATTGATGCCAATCGCCTGCCTGAGGCTAATTGGCAGCCCGGCCGCTCGCAGGATCAAATGCCATCTGAGCGCGGCCAGCGCCACAGAGCCCAGATACAGCGCGACTGCGAGCGCATAGGTGCCAGGTTGAACCGCAATCAGAGCGCTGAATAAGGCCTGACGGTCAATTAAACTGAATAGCAAAACAAGCAATAAGACGCTGAGGGCAATCCGCGCGGCCCAAACCAGGCGCTGCCTGATCATGGCGATACCTCAATTCCTTGAAAAATCGGCAAGGCCGCCTCGGGTGCGTCTGCCTTCAGGCGCAAGATTGTTTCTTGAATGCTTGCGAACTGGTCGGGGACGATCACGACCCGGTTTGCAATTTGAAACGGCTTCAGGGTCGCGCTAAGCCGTTCGGCATCCAATTTCTGGCCCAGAATCTGGTCGGCAACCAACTGCACCAGGCGCGCCGGCTGGCGGCAGAACGCTTCGTACTCAACAATCCAGAATCGGTCGGTTCCGATGAGGCGCTGTTGTTCGGCGATCTTTTGCTCGTGGAACAAGACCTGGCGGCAAACGTCTTCAATCGGATCGCCGTTCGCCAGATCCGCGCCACTCGGATTCGCAATCCCATAGGCCGACTCGTCACCACCGTGAATCTCGCGCCTGGCCCGCAGCAGCGATTGGGCCAGGTACACCGGGTCGCGGGTCATGCAGATAAAATGAGCATTCTCCAGCACTTCGGCGACGACATTCGCCTGCACGTTTAGATTATTGTTTTTGTTGACCATTGGACGCCCAAACGCTTGCTCATAAGCCCCAAAGAATTGAAGCATGGCGTTTTTTTCGGAATCGGTAAGCGCTCGCCGGACGCGCTTGCGATCTTTGCCCAGCCAACGGTCCCAAACGTAAAGGGCGTCATTTGGCCCGGAAAGGTGATCACTCTTGCCGTAGTAGCTGTGGTACCCAAGCGGCCTGGCGGGGATAAGCTTCCCAAACAATAAGTTGGCAACCAAAGGCGAGCGCGGGAAGACCGAAGTCACGTTATTGAGAAAGGTGACCGGAAGGTTATTGATTAGCACCTGGGTTGCCAGGGTCGTGCCGGTTCGCGGGGCGCCGCACACAAAAATCAGCGGGAGTTGCGGCCTCGGCGCCCGAGCGTAACGGCGCTGCTCGAATACTTCAAGCAGCAGGTCAAGCGGTGTAAG
The DNA here is from genome assembly GCA_043734225.1 of Anaerolineales bacterium. GTDB lineage: Bacteria > Chloroflexota > Anaerolineae > Anaerolineales > UBA6663 > JAYTFQ01. Next base: position 5,815 of record JAYTFQ010000302.1, read on the forward strand.
GGCGACGCCCAGCAGGGCGGTCTCCATTGCAAAATAGGCCGCCGAGTCCCCGGTCCGCAGGAGCCGCACCAACAGACCATATGGATCTTGAAATTGGGCCGGCACATAGCGGTGAAAAAGGCTTCTAATTAATGTTGGCATAACTTTTCTGAAGCGTCTGACGCGGTTTAACCCGGCCGGGAACTCAGTTCAGTGAGAGGCAGCTGGGCACTGCCAACCACGTCATAGGCGTGTTGCTTGACCGGCCCAACGGTGAAATTGT
>JAYTFQ010000303.1:0-4097 GCA_043734225.1 Anaerolineales bacterium
CCGCGCAACATCGGCGCAAAGACTGGTTTTCGCCGGCGTCGCTACGCCACCGCCATCCGCCGCTTGCTGCTGGCCTTGGCGCGCGCCATTTGGATGCGATACACGGACAGGCCGACGACGCTGATCCCGCTGGCCCAATACACCATCAGCATCGGCAGCCCGGCGCTGTCGGTGCCGCTGAACAGCCCATGCAGCAGCCCCATCGCGAACACGGCGAAGCTGAGGTAGTGCAGTGTGCGCCACAGCTTGTAGCTGATCCAGCGCTTCAGGTAGAAGCTGACCACCACAAAGATCATCAGGTACATGCTGATCTGGCCCAGGCCAACCCAGAACGGGCGATAGGCATCGCTGGCGAACGGGATCAGGACCTGGTTCAGGTTGTAGCCGATGTAGCTGTCACCCAGCAAGATCAGGCCGTGAAAGGCCGACAGCACCATGCCCAGCCAGCCGGTGTGCTCGTGCAGCGCGGCGAAGGTGGGACCGCCCGGCCAGGCGCGCGCCAGCTTGTTGGTAATGGCTAGCCCCAGCACCATCGACCCCCACAGCATGAAGTAGCCCATGATGGCGCTGGCGCGCGACAGATACCAATAGGCGGTGGGCTGCGCGCCGGCCAGGGAGGCCATCAGCGTCGTCAGCCAGGCCGGCTGCGTAATGGCCACCACTAGCGCGGCCACCAGCGCCATGCCCGCCGCCAGCGCAGCCACAAAGTAGGGCGCCAGCTCTAGAAAGGCATCTTCCAGATGATCGGCCCAGGTTTCGGGTGGTGTCACCCCACGCATCTGGCGGGGCGGGGTTCCCCCGTCCTGGGGCCGTGTGGCCGCGCGCTGGGGCTGGGTCACCTCGACCGTACTGGTCTGGACTGTCTGCTGTTTCTTAATGTTGGTCGTCGTCGTGTTCAAGGTCGTTCCCTTCAGTCCTGGGCGGACACATAGGTCCGCCCCTACTCATCTCAGATGCCTGTTGCGGCGGACCTGTGTTGGGGCGGACCTGTCTGTCCGCCCCCCCGTTGGGACATAGGTCCGCGCCTACTTAGATGAGCGCGTCTTGATCACGCGCTGGATCACCACCTGGGTGGGGACCGCCGTCGCCGTGGGCGCCACGGTGGCGGTGGGGGCGACGGTTGTGGCCGCGGCCGCGGCCGGTGTTGTCGCCGTCAGCGCGGCTGCGTTAGCCGAAGAATTGGCCGCCGCTGTCGTGGCGGTGGCGCTCACGGGTGTGGCGCTGGCCGCGGCCAGCGCCGTGGCAGCCGCCGTGCTCACCTGGGCCACCTCCACCACTGTGCTGCTCGTCGTGCTGGCCACGCTCGTGGCGCTGGCCGCGCTGATCGCCGCCCAGCCGCCCAACGTGGCAGCCAGGGAAGCCGAGGTCAGCAGCACCTTGACACTATTGATCGCGGCGGCGCGCCGCTTGCCTGTTCGTGTGACTTTCATTAATGACCTACCATCCTTTCGCGTTTGCACTCAACTTCACACACAATAGTGGCCGTTGATTTAGAACAGGCAAAAATTGGTTGAGCGCCAGGTGAGAGAAATCACAGGCCTCAAAATGGCCTTGCTTTTCCATGTCTGCTCAGCCTGGCGCAAAATGCCAGCCGAATTGGCTGCCGCGCAGCAGCCAATTCAGCCAAAACGTCCTTGATTTCATGGGTCTCCTTCTCTAATCCGGCGTTCATCATTAATAGTCCGCTTCTAAACCAGCGTTTAGCAAAGTAAGATCAAATAAATTCATTTCTTGTGGAGGATTGAGATGGACAACGACGATCGACCCATTGGACGAGTATTAAGCCGGCGCGAAGCGCTGGTGGTGCTGGGCGCCTTTAGCGCGGCGGCCCTGGCCGCCTGCGCGCCCGCCGCCACCGCCACCCTGGCGCCCGCGAATACGGCCGTGCCGGCCAACACAGCAGTGGCAGCCAACACCGCCACGGCAAGCAACACCGCCGCGGCATCGCTCTTGCCGACCAAGGCCGCGACAGCCGCTGCCACCAACACGGCCGCGACCGCCGCCAGCAGCGTGGCCGCTATGTGCGTGGTGCGCCCGGCCATGACCGAAGGCCCCTACTTTGTGGATGAGAAGCTCAACCGCTCGGATATCCGCTCCGACCCGAGCGACGGCAGTGTGAAAGACGGCGCGCCGCTGGTGATTAGCTTAAACGTCTCGTCCATCGGCGCCGCCTGCGCCCCGCTGGCCGGCGCCACCGTGGATGTCTGGCACTGCGACGCGGCCGGCGTGTATTCAGACGCCAGCGACGCGGGCTTCAATACGAAGGGTAAAAAATTCCTGCGCGGCTATCAGACCACCGATGCCAACGGCCAGGTCAAGTTCACCACCATCTATCCCGGCTGGTACCACGGCCGCGCGGTGCACATCCACTTCAAGATCCGCACCGCCAGCGGCCATGACTTCACCTCGCAGTGGTTCTTCGACGACAGCCTGTCGGACACGGTTTTCACCCAGGCGCCGTATGCCGCCAAGGGCGCGCGTGACACGCGCAACAGCGATGACGGCATCTACAGCGGCGGCGGCAGCCAGTTGCTGCTGGCGCCCACGCTGGCCAATGGCGCTTACAGCGCGACGTTCAATATCGGATTACAATTCTAGATAAGAAGGTGCAACATGCCGGCGCAAAAGACAATCCTGGTTGTAGACGACAAAGCCAATGTGCGGCAACTGCTGGATGATTATCTGACCCAGCAGGGCTTTCACATCGTCACGGCCACCAATGGGCGCGAAGCCCTGTATGCCGCCCGGCAGGAAAACCCCGACTGTATCCTGCTGGACATCATGATGCCCGAGATGGATGGGCTGCAATTCCTGGAACACTACCGGCGCGAGAAAACCGTGCCGGTCATCATCCTGACCGCCCGCGACGAAGAGAGTGATACTGTCGTCGGCCTGGAGCTGGGCGCGGACGATTACGTGCTCAAGCCCTTCCGGGTGCGCGAGCTGGTGGCGCGCATCCGGGCGGTGCTGCGCCGGGCCGAGCCCATCGACGGCGCGCGCAAGACCCTGCGCGTGGGCGACCTGCTGCTGGACGAAGGCGCGCACACCGTCACTGCCCGCGGCCAGGCGGTGAACCTGACCCCCACCGAGTTCAACCTGCTGGCGCTGTTCATGCGCACGCCGGGGGTGGTGTTCACCCGCGAGCAGTTGGCCGACCAGTTATCCGAGGTGGGCTACTCTGGCCTGGAGCGCACCCTGAACGTGCACATCCGCAACCTGCGCGCCCGCATCGAGCCCGACCCCAATCAGCCGCGGTATATTGAAACCGTGTTCGGCGTCGGCTACCGGCTGGTGAAGCCGGAAGGCGAGTAATGCCCAAATTGTCCCTGGCCCGCAAGCTCACCCTGGCCTTCGTGCTGGTGGCGGTCACGGCCGCGCTGTTGATGGCCGTGTTCATCCGGCTGACCAACGCCAACCAGTTCAACCGCCTGATCATCGACCAGCAGCGCAGAACCTTCGAGACGACGCTGGTCAGCTATTACACGACCAACGGCTCCTGGGACGGCGTGCTGCCCTACGTTCTGGCCAATCGCGGCGGCGGCCCTGGCCCCGCCGCTACCGCCCAGCCGAACGGCAACGACGGCGGCTATGGCGGCAACGGCGGCTACGGCGGCTACGGCCACGACTATGGCGGCCACGGCCCGGGCAACGAACGCGGACTGATGTTTGGGCTGGTGAATGCCCAGGGCAATGTCGTCATCCCCTTGCCCGACGACCCGCTCGGCGAGCACGTCAGCGCCGCGCGTCTGGCGCAGGGCACGCTGCTCACGGTCAACGGCCAGTTGGTGGGCACCATCCTGGCCCCAGCCACCGCGCCCGGCCTTACGCCGGAGGAGACCGCCTACTTGCAGCGCACCGACCTGGCGCTGCTGCTGGCCGGCGGCACGGCGCTGCTGGTGGCGGTGGTGATGGGCGTGCTGCTGGCGCGCACGCTCACCCGCCCACTGCAGGCGCTGACCAGCGCCACCCAGCGCGTGGCCAGCGGCCAGTTGGGGCAGGAAGTGTCAGTCCGCTCCGGCGACGAGATCGGCGAGCTGGCCACGGCCTTCAACCAGATGAGCCGCGAGCTGGCCCGCGCCGTCCAGTCGCGGCGGCAG
>JAYTFQ010000304.1:0-4321 GCA_043734225.1 Anaerolineales bacterium
GGCCCGCTGCACTCGTTTTTCCAATAAGTTCCATGGCTGTCAGTTAAGTGTCCTTGCATTTGCTTCCCCTCTAAGCTACCATCGGCCCCATGCCTGACCTGTGGTCGGTCAGCGACCTCAATCGCTACGTTAAACAGACGCTGGAAATGGACTATCGCCTGCAAGATTTGCGGGTGACGGGCGAGGTCTCGGGCTTTCGCGCCTATCCTTCCGGCCACTGGTATTTCACGCTTAAGGACGGCGGCGCGCAGGTGAGCTGCGTCATGTGGCGCGGGCGCGCCGAGCGCCAGCGCTTCACCCCGCGCGACGGCGACGCCGTGATTGCCGCCGGGGCCGTGTCACTGTATGAGGTGCGCGGGCAGTACCAGCTCGACGTGGCGCTGCTGCTGCCCACCGGCGAGGGCGTGCTGTTTCAGGAGTTCCTGCGGCTGCGGGCGCGGCTGGAGGCCGAGGGGCTGTTCGCCGCCGAGCGCAAGCGCCCCCTGCCCGCCTTCCCGCGCCGCATCGCCGTGGTCACCTCGCCGGCCGGCGCCGCGCTGCGCGATATTTTGAACATCATCCGCCGGCGCTGCCCGCTGGTGGAAGTGATCCTGGCGCCCACCCCGGTGCAGGGGCAAGACGCGCCGCCGCAGATCGTGGCCGCGCTGCAGGCCGCCATCGCGCAGCAGCCAGATGTGATCATTGTGGCGCGCGGCGGCGGGGCGCTGGAAGATTTGTGGTGTTTCAACGATGAGCGCGTGGCGCGCGCCATCGCCGCCAGCCCGGTGCCGGTGGTCAGCGGCGTGGGCCACGAGACCGATTTCACTATTGCCGATTTCGCCGCCGACTTGCGCGCCCCCACGCCCTCGGCCGCGGCTGAGCTGGTGACGCCCGACGGCGAACAGTTGGCGGCCCAGGTGGCGGGCCTGGCGGCGCGGCTGGGCGAGGCGGCGCTGGCCGGGCTGCGCGAGAAGCGCTGGGCGCTGACCCAGCAGCAGGCGCAACTGCGCGGCCTGTCGCCGCAAGCGGCGCTGCGCAGCGGCCAGCAGCATTTGGACGACCTGCAGGCGCGGGCCGCCGCGGCGCTGGGCTACCGCGTGTCGCTGGCGCTGGCGCGCTGGCGCGGGCTGGACCAGGCGCTGAACACCGTCAGCCCGCTGGCCGTGCTGGCGCGCGGCTATGCCGTGGTCACCCACCCGGCCGGGCAGGTGGTGCGCTCCGTGGCGCAGGTGCAGCCAGGGGATGAATTGCGCGTGCGCGTGAGCGATGGGGAGTTTGGCACAATAGCAAAGACTTAACCGCAAAGACGCCACCCCCCGCGAAAGGCGCAGGGGACAGGCGACGCGAAGGATGGTTAAGGTTGCCCCTTTAATACCTTTGCGTCTTAGCGCCTTGGCGGTTAAGCTTTTGAAAGAATTCAAATGCCGACTAAGCCAAAAATGAAGTCGATCGTCGCCGTAGACGAGCTGAGCTTTGAAGACGCGCTAGCCGAGCTGGACGAGACCGTGCGCCAGTTGGAGGCCGGCGCCTTGCCGCTGGACGAGTCGCTGGCGCTGTTCGAGCGCGGCCAGAAACTCTCGGCGCGCTGCCAGGGCCTGCTGCAAGCGGCCGAGCTCAAGGTGCAGCAATTGGCGCCCAAGCCCGGCAGCGGCTACAGCTTGGAACCGTTCGACGAGGGCGAGCGCTGACATGAGCCTGGTCATCGCCGAACTGCTATCCAACCGCGTGCTGTGGGCGGCGCTGCTGCCCTGGGCGCTGGCCCAACTCATCAAAGTCCCGCTGTACTACTTGTTCCATCGCGAGCTGAATTGGAGCCTGCTGCTCAGCTCGGGCGGCATGCCCTCATCGCACTCGGCGCTGGTCACCGGCGCCTTCATGGCCATCGGCCTGCAGGAGGGCTTTAACACCCCGGTGTTCGCGGTGGCTTTTGTGCTGGCCATGATCGTGGTCTACGACGCCACCGGCGTGCGCCGCGCCGCTGGCGACCAGGCGCGCGTGATCAACCTGATGATTGACGAGCTGCTCACCGGCCACCCCCTGGCGGAAAAAGAATTGAAGGAAGTGCTCGGCCACACCCCGCGCGAAGTGCTGGGCGGCATCGCGCTGGGGATGGTGATGGCTTATCTGATGGTCAAGGGCCTTTAGGCCCCACCGCAATCGTCCCCAGGCTCAGCCGGTCGCCGGGCAGCACGCCGGCCCCCGCCGACAGCGCCAGCCGCTCCAGCGACGGCCAGGCATACACGCCCACCCCCAGCGCCGCCGCGCCGGCCGTGTAATCCGCCGGCACCGTCAGCACGCGCTCATCCACCACGGTCTCTCCCGGCTGCCAGCGCGGCGTGTGGAAACTCTGCCCGCAGGGCGCGCCATCGGTCTGCGCCACCGGCTGCGGCGAGACGCCCGCCGCGCCCACATCGCCCCCGGCAAGTACAGGTGCACGAACATCAAGTATTCGGGCAGCGCCGGCTGCAAGGCCTGCCAATACAGCGTCACCGTCAGCGTTTCGCCGGCATGCAGCGCGGGCGCGCTCAGGTCATAGCCCGCCAGCCGCACCGCCGCGCCGAAATCGGCGTTGGCGGCGTGCTGGGGGAGCGTGGCTGGCGCGCCGGCCGGCGCCTGATAAATCAAATAGTCCGCCCACTGGCCGGGCGCGTGCAGGATGGCCGGCTCCGCATGCCCGCTGGGGAACAGCCCGGCCACGCGCTGCGCCGTGCGCGGGTCGGAGGTGGTCAGGACAATATACGTCTGGGGCCGGGTGGACTTGTCGCGGTAGAGCAGGCAGCCTGGCCCCGGAAAATCGCGCGCGGGTCCGCCGTGCAGCAGCAGGTCAAAGCTGGCATGGTCGGCGCTGCTCAACAACTCGGGCGACAAAAAAACGTCCTGGCTGGCCGAGCGCGCCAGGGCCAGGTTGGCGGCCTGCCAATCGGCCGCCAGAAAGTCCACAAACATGGCCGGCACGGCGGGCCAACTGATGAACACAGCCTGGACCGTGGCGGCCAGGCTGAAGCACAGGCCAGCCGCGATGACACCCGCCGCCAGCCAGCGGCCGCCGGGCCGCAGCGCCTGCCACAGGCCCAGCAGCCCCAGCGCGGCCAGCCCGGCCAGGGCGGGCAGCGCCACAATCAGGCGGGTGAAGTGCGGCGCGTTGTTGACCAGGGTGATGATAGCAGGCAGCAGCATCAGGAATGCCCAACTGAGCAGCAGGATGTGGCTGGGCCGCCGCGGACGGCGAGCGGCCATGACCACGCCCAGCACCAAACACAGCGCCACGAAAGCATCGAACAGCGGCTGGCCGGGCACATTCTGCCGAGGTAAGACGTCGCCAAAGCCCGGCAGCACCAGGCCGCCCAGTGTGCGCCAGGTGCTGTTCAGCAGAAAGGCCGGCAGCCCGCCCAGGCCCGCCTCGCGCGTCGCCGTGGTGGTCAGCGCGGCACGCGAGAAGAATAAGTTCGGGTTGCGCGCGAATAGCACCAGGAAAGGCAGCGCCACGACCAGGCTGGCGCCGGCCACCACCAGCAGATCGATGGTGCGCGCCCGCCAGGCCGCCCGCCCCTGGGCGAGCGCCAGCCAGACCAGCACCGCACCCACCACCAGCGGCAGGAAGCGGGCGGTAATGGCCGTGTACTGCGCCAGCCCCAGGGCGGCCCCCGCCAGCAGCAGATCGCGCCGGCGGCCCGTTCGCAGGCCCTCGGCCAGGAACAGGAATGTCGCCGCGGCGGCCGGCACCGGCAAAACCGGCTCCATGCCGTTGCGGCTGTTAATGATGTAGCCGGCTGTGAGGGCGACTATCAGGCTGCCGGCCAGCGCCAGCCGCGTGGCGCGCGGCCGAGTCTCATCCAGTTGGAAAATGGCGCGCAAAGCCAGGAAGGTCAGCGGCAGGCTCAAAATGCTCCACACCGCCACGCCATAGCGCACCGCATACGGGCTGCCGCCCAGCAGCCAGCGCCAAACGACGGCGGTGTAGATGACGTCCGGGTGATAACCGCCAAAGGGCTCGGGGTAGTAGATTTGATAGTTGCCGGTGGCCACGCTGTCGCGAGCAATGGCGTTGGGGAGCATCTCGTCAATGTAGGCGCCCGGCGGCAGGCGGCTGAGATTCACAAGGCGCAAGCCGGCGCCCAGCAGCGTAATAGCCAACAACAGCACAGCAGCCGCGCCGGCAGCATTTTTTTTCATGGCTGGATCACAATTTGTTCCAACTGAGCGGCGTCATCACGATGCGGCCCGGCGTCGGCCGCCAGCGGCACGCGCGCGCCGCTGGCGCTGTCATACCATCCGGTCTGCAGCGTGTAGCTGCCGGCCGGCAGGTCGGCGGGCAAATCCAACGGCGCGTCCGTCACCAGCC
>JAYTFQ010000305.1:0-6094 GCA_043734225.1 Anaerolineales bacterium
TGCTTTGGTTCTCGCATTGAGCCGATCCCGGCGTGTCCACGGTTTCAACGTTGAGATAACGGACAAAAAAATTAGGACCGCGATCAGGCCAATTCCAAAAATGGTATAGAGCAAACGGTATTGCTGATAGAGCGGGTTCTGCAGCGCCAGCAGGCCCTCGGCCTGAGAAATAGCCTGGATATTCCGATCCAGCGGCGCGATAAAAAGCGGCGCAAACACCATCGCGGCCAGGGTCAAGATCCATTTCACGCTCACCCAACGGAATTTGAAGAAACCCCACGTTGCCAGCCAACCATCCAGCAAACCGGTGATAACAGAGGCAAAAGCGGCGGGCACGCCGCCCCAGTTGTCGATGACGGCAATGGCGTGATCGACTACATACAGGTCGCCGTTTCCCGACGGCGTCCAGCCAACGCGGAGCATGTTCATACTGATGGCGACGCCCAGCCAAATCACCGAAACAAGCAGACGGGCACTCTTGAGGCCTTGTTTGCCAGTGGCTCCCAGAGTCAGTCGACTGGGCATGTCTTCGATCTCATTTCTAGGCCGTGACACCCATCGGGGTGCCCAGCGTGGCCGCCGTCAGCTGGCTGAATGGCATAGACGCGAACCAACAGCCCATGGCCGTGTACCCAAAAACGGGCTGCGTGTCCGGTTTTCGCCAGGCATGTCGGCCAATTGCCAGCTTAAATGATTAGATTGACTCCCGAGCAGAAAGTTTCAATCGTGGCAACGAGTTGGGCAAGCCGAGAGCGGCAACCGTTCGCATTGACGGGAACTTAGTTGCCCACCGCAATCCAGCGTGGCCTGGATCGTGCGCGCCCGCCTGGACTTCGGCCGCGGACGCCAAGCACTCGGCAGGTTGCCGCGCTCGCGGCATGAGTTTCAGTAGCCCGAGTGGATATCGACAACGTTCAGTAGTGCCTGGCCCGCAACATACCGCCGCAAATTCTCCGCGAACAGCGCTATCAAGCGTTCTTCGTACGCCGGGGTTATGCCGGCAATGTGCGGCGTCAGGATGACGTTGGGCAACGCCCACAGCGGGCTATCGGCTGGCAGCGGTTCCTGCTCAAACACGTCCAGCCCCGCGCCGCGCAGTTGGCCCGTGCGCAGCGCCTCGATCAGCGCCGGCTCATCTACCAGCCCGCCGCGCGCCACGTTGATCAGCACCGCGCCTGGCTTCATTGCGCCCAGCGCGGCGCCATCGATGATGTGCCGGGTGGCGGGCGTCAGAGACGCGGTCAGCAGCACATAATCGCTTTCGCGCAGCATGTCGCCCAAGTCTTCAATTGGATAATAGCGCGCTGGCAATTCGCCGGTTGGGTCGCCCGTGCCCGGCCAGCGCCAGCCCGTGTCTTCCCGGCTCCGCGGGTCGCGCTTGCAGGCCAGCACCCGCATCCCCAGCGCGTGCGCCAGCCGGGCCGTCTCGCGCCCGATGCTGCCGTAGCCCACAATGCCCAGCGTCGCGCCGCGCAGCTCGCCCGGCACCAGCGCCTGGCGCCTCTCGGCCGGCCACTCGGCCCGCCGCTGAAACGCCTGCGTCTCCGGCAGCGCATGCGCCCAGGCCATCATCATCATCAGGCTGTATTCCGCCATGTTCGGCCCATGCACGCCGCTGGCCGTGGTCACCTGGATGTCATTGACCCGCTCGCCCGACCGCGCCAGCCAGCCATCCACGCCGGCGAAATAGGTTTGCACCCAGCGCAAGCGCGGCGCATCGGCCGCGCTCGGCAGAGCAAAGGTGGTCAACAGCACTTCCACCTCAGCCAGTTTTTCGCCCAACTCGGCCAGCGCTGCTACAGGTTGCATCTCCACTCGCAGCCGCGGCGACACGCCGCGCAGATCGTCCAACATTTGCTCGGGCACGGTCTTGGTTAAGGCAATCACCACGCTAATTTTGTCAATCATCGCACGCCTTTTCGTAGTGGCAGGATTGTGTGCTTGCGCCGTGCTTTGTCGCTGTTGGAGCCGCTTTGCGCCTGTGTGTCTGCTCCGTGGTGCGTCGCGGTAGAGGCAGACCTTTGTGACGCCCCTGTGGTGCACAGGTGCCCATCTCTACGTCAGCGGCCACACCCGCTCGGCATAAATCACCGGCTCCCCCTGGCGCGCGTCTAACTCCACGCGCCCCTCCAACACCAGCGGACCGCCCGTCCCAAACGCCGCTCGATTTACGCGATACACTTCGGCCAAAATCACCACATCCAACATACCATCCAGGTCTTCAAACGCCATGAAATAGATATAGTCGCCGCGGGCAGTGCGCGAACGGCGCCACGACTGGCGCATGCCCGCCACCCGCACCACTTTGCCCAGTTGCGCCGCCGCGGCCACGGTCGTCAGCGCGCCGGAATTTTGAATCGCTTCCGCCACCAGCTCCAGTGGATGCGCGTCTACGCTGGCGCCCAGCACAGCATGCTGCGCCTGCACCCGCTCCGCCAGCGTCCATTCCTCAAGCGGACCGTCGTCGGCCGCAAACAGCGACATCTGCCCCGGCTGGCGGGCCGTGAGCTTCAGCTCGGCCAACAGCGCCGGTATCGTCCCCAGCCCGGCCAGCGCGCCGGCGCGCACCAGGTTTTCCACTTCCAGCGGTCGGGGGTCCGCCCGAGCCAGGAATTCGGACAGCGAATGAAATGGCCGCCCGCGCAGAATGTGCTGTTGTGTCTGGCGCGTCAGCTCGCGCACCTGGCCCAGCCCCATGAACAGGCTCTGCCGGCCGTCGGCCACGGCCACGCTGAACTCGCGCCGCGCATGATTGATGTGCGGCGGCCGCAGCGTCAGCCCCATCCGGCGCGCTTCGGTCAGGTATACGCTCTGGCCATAGTAACCGCCCCAATTGGCCAACACCGCCGCCATGAAGTGCGCCGGGAAATGCGCCTTGCACCAGGCCGCGCGCCAAGCCACCACCGCGTACGAAGCCGCGTGCGCCTTGGGAAAACCATAGCCGGCAAACGCTGCCATCAACTCCCACACCCGCTCGGCCGCCTCGGCCGGCACCTGGTTCCGCTCAGCGGCGCCGGCCACAAAGCGCTCCTTCAGCGTCTGCATCTGTTTGCCAGGGTCGAAATGGCTCATTGCTCGCCGCAGCAAATCGGCTTCGGCCAGCGACAGCCCGGCCAACTCATGCGCGACCCGCAGAACCTGCTCCTGATACAGAATTACGCCGTACGTGTCGCCCAGCAGCGGCTTGAGCGCCGGATGCAAGTGCGCGACTTTTTCCTTGCCCAGATGCCGGCGCACAAACGCGTCCTTCAGACCGCCCATCAACGGGCCGGGCCGGTACAGCGCCAGCGCCACCATCAGGTCGTCCACGCTCTGCGCGCCAATCTCCTTGAGCGTGGCGCGCATGCCCGGGCTTTCAATTTGGAAGCAGCCGATGGTGCGGCCGGCCTGCACCAGCGCCCGCGTCTGCGGGTCGCCGTCCGCGATGGCCTCCAGCGGGGCCAGCGCCGAACCCGGCTGGTCATCGCGGCTGCCCTGGGCGCGGTGAATGACCGGCGCCACATCGCCCAACACCGTCAGGCCGCGAATCCCCAGCAGGTCGATCTTGATCAGCCCGAGCCGGGCAATCGAGGCCAGATCAAGCTGCGTGACGATGATGCCCTTGCTCGCCAGTTGGCGCGGCGCCAAATCGGTCATGTGCCCCGGCGCAATCACCACCCCGCCCGGATGCACCGACAGATGCCGCGGCACACCCAAAAGCGCCGCCGCCTGTTCAAAGATGCGGCGGTACTGCGGCGAGGTGTTCTCGCGCGCCAGCACGCAATACGGCCCGGCCAGCAGCGGATCGCCGGGCTCCCTGGCCGGCGCGGTCTCGGCCGCATCTGGCGGTCCCCAATATCGGTATGGCAGCGCACTGGCCAGCCGCTTGACCTCGCTGGCTGGCAGGCCGTGCGCCTTGGCCACCTCGCGCAAGGCCGAACGCTCGCGAAAGCGCATGATGGTGCACACCATGGCCACGCGTTCGGCGCCATACTGGTCGTACACGTGCTGGATCACGCCATCCCGCCGGCGCGAGCACAAATCGGTATCAATATCGGGCGGCGAGGCGCGCGCCGGGTTGAGAAAGCGTTCAAAATACAGATTGAGCCGGATGGGGTCGGGCGTGGTGATGTCCAGGCAGTGCGCCAACAGTGACGATGACGCCGAACCACGGCTGGCGGTGGGCACACCCGTCTCCCGGGCGTAGGCCAGAATCTCAGCCATGATCAGGAACAGCGGCGCATAACCGCGCTGCCCGATGACGTCTAACTCGTGGTTTAGGCGCGCGCTGATCTCGGGTGTCACGCTCCCATACAGCCGGCGCGCGCCGGCCTCCGCCCGCTCGCGCAGCGCCCCAACCGGTGTCTGGCCCGCTGGCAAAGCCAGCTCTGGGTAGTGTGGCACGCCCAGCGGCAGCTCCAGCCGGCAGCGGTCAGCCGCCTCAGCCGCGCGCTCGATGGCTTCCGGATACTCCGCCCACTGTTGCCGCATTTCGCGCTGGGTCAAAAAATGCGTGCCCGGTGGCGCCACCGCTTCGGCCGGCAGTTCGGTCAGCGGCTGGTTCAGGCGCATCGCCGCCAGCGTGCGCTGCAGCACCCCGTCCTGCTCACGCAGCATGTGCAGGTCGCCGGCAACCACCACAGGCACTCCAGCCTGCCCCGCCAGGGAAGCTAAACCGCGATTGATCTGCGCGCTCTGTTTGCCGGTCCGCGTCCATCCCGGCGCCAGTTCCACGTACAGCCGGTCGGAAAACACCTCCCGCAGTTGCGCCAGCCACAGCCGCGCCGCCGGCTCATCCTGCCCGGCCGCCAGGCGATAGGCCAGCCCGCGTGCGCCGCCAGTCAGGCACAACAGCCCGTGCGCGTCATCCGCCAGCGCCTCAAACGCCAGGCCCAGGTTCGGATTGCGCTCAGGCAGGATTAGCGCCGCGCTGCTCAGCCGGCACAGGCTGGCCCAGCCGGTCAGGTTCTGCGCCAGCAGCACCAATGCGCCCGGCTGCGCGCCCAGCCAGCCGGCTGGCGGCGCCACCACCAGCTCCAGCCCCAGAATAGGGTGCACGCCAGCCTCGCGACAGGCATCATAGAACTCAATGGCGCCGGTGAGTCCGTGGCGATCGGTCAGCGCCAGGGCCGGCATGCCGTCCTGCGCGGCGGCCTCGGCCAATTGGCGCGGCGAGGCCAGGCCTTCTAGAAATGAATAATAAGAATGAGCGTGGAGGTGGACGAACAATTAGCGCAGCAGCTCGCGGGCGATGATGTTGCGCTGGATTTGGCTGGTGCCCTCGTAAATCTGAAACACCTTGCAGTCGCGCATCAGCTTCTCAACCGGGTACTCTTTCATATAGCCATAACCCCCATGGATCTGCACCGCATCGGTGGTGATCTTCATGGCCGCGTCGGCGGCAAATGCCTTGGCGAAGGCGGCGAACTTAGTGTTTGGCTGCCCCTGGTCCGCCAGCCAGGCGGATTGCCACACCAGCAGCCGCGCCGCCTGGATGTTCATGGCCATATCCGCCAGCATGTGCGCGATCACCTGGTGATCCGCAAGCGGCACGCCAAACGTGTGGCGTTCCTTGGCGTACTTCAGGCTTTCGTCTAGCGCGCGCTGCGCCACGCCCACCGCCGAGGCCGCCACGGTCGGCCGGCTCTTGTCGAAAACTTGCATGGCGATCATAAACCCGTCGCCCTCGCGCCCAAGCCGATTGGCTTCGGGCACCACCACATCCGCCAGATTGATCTCCGCCGTGTCGGAAGCGCGCTGGCCAAGTTTGTCGAACTTCTTGCTGACCGAAAAACCTTCCCGGTCGCGCTCGACGATAAAAGCCGACATGCCCTTATAGCGCTTGGCGCGGTCCGTGTAAGCAAACACCACAAAGAAATCCGAAAACGAGGCGTTGGAGATAAACGTCTTGCTGCCCTTCAGACAGTATTCCGCGCCCCGGCGCGTAGCGGTGGTCTGGATCCCGGTCACGTCTGAGCCCGCCGCCGGCTCGGTCACCGCATACGAGCCCAATTGGCCATCGACCATGCGCCCCAGCCATTCGCGCTTCTGCTCATCGCTGCCGCCGACCATGATCGGGATGGCGGCCAGGTTGTTGATGGACATGCTGGTGCTG
>JAYTFQ010000306.1:0-1949 GCA_043734225.1 Anaerolineales bacterium
GCCGCGGACATTGCCGCGCTGGAAGGCCGCACGGAAGGCTGGATTGCCGGCCTGCAACTGGCCGCGCTGTCATTGCAGGGGCACGCCGACCCGGCCGGCTTCGTCCAAACGTTCACCGGCAGCCACCATTTCGTGCTCGACTACTTGCTCGAAGAAGTCCTGCGCCAGCAGTCCGAGCCGGTGCAGACGTTTCTGCTGCGCACCTCAATCCTCGACCGCCTGTGCGGGCCGCTGTGCGACGCGCTGCTGCTCGACCCGGCCGCGTCTGGGCAAGCCACCCTGGAAGCCATCGAGCGCGCCAACCTGTTCATCGTCCCGCTCGACAACGACCGGCGCTGGTATCGCTATCACCATCTGTTTGGCGATCTGTTGCGGCAGCGTCTGCGAGCCAGCCTGGCCGGCGCCGGCGCGCAGGCGGACCGCCGCCTGAACGAATTGCATGTGCGCGCCAGCCAGTGGTATGAAGATCAGGGTCTGGATATCGAGGCTTTTCAGCATGCCGCCGCCGCCCAGGATATCGACCGCGCCGAACGCCTGATTGAAGGCCGCGGCATCCCGCTGCACCTGCGCGGCGCGGTGGTGGCAATTCTCAACTGGCTGGCCGCGCTGCCGCCGGCTGTGCTGAATGCTCGGCCGTCTCTGTTATGGCGCTACGCCTCGCTGCTGCTCATCAACGGCCAATCGACCGGCGTGGAAGAGAAGCTTCTGGCGGCCGAGGCCGCCCTGGCGCAGCCGGCCGTTGCCGATGACGAACACACCCGCAACTTGCGAGGACGGATTGCCGTGGCGCGGGCGACATTAGCCCTCACCCGTTACCAGCCTGAAATAATGCTGGCACAGTCGCGCCGCGCCCTGGACTACCTGTCCCCGGATAACCTGGCGCTGCGTGCCAACGCTTTTTGGACCATGGGCAATGCCTATATCCTGCGCGGAGAACGCGGCCCCGCCCGCCAGGCGATGTTGGAAGCCATCGCGCTCAGCCAGTCGTCTAGGGCCATCTTCACCACGCTGCTAGCGACCATCGGTCTGGGCATCGTGCAGGAAGGCGACAACCAACTGGCTCTGGCGGCCGAGACCTACCAAGGCATGCTGCGCCTGGCCGGGGATCAGCCGCTGCAGATTGTCAACGAGGCCCATCTGGGCCTGGCGCGCGTCCACTATGAATGGAACGACCTGCAGGCCGCCGAGCAGCATGGGCAGCAGGCGCTCCTCCTGGCGCGACAGTATGATCGCGTGATTGACCGCTTCATTCTGTGCGAGGTGTTTCTGGCGCGCCTGAAGCTGGCCCAGGGCGATGTGGCCGGCGCGGAATCGCTGCTGGCCCAGGCCGACCAATCCGCGCGCCAGAACAACTTCTTGCAGCGCCTGCCTGAGGTGGCTGCCGTGCAAGTGCTGACACTGCTGCGCCAGGGCCAACCGGCAGCCGCGGCGCGGCTCGCCCAGGTTCACCCACTCCCGCTCAGCCTGGCGCGTGTTCATCTGGCCCAGCAGGATCCGGCCGCCGCCCTGCTGGCGCTGGCGCCCTGGGGCCAACAGGCAGAAACCCGGGGCTGGCAAGATGAACGGCTTAAGGTGCTGGTGCTGCAAGCCCTCGCGCACCAGGCGTTGGGCGAAATGGACCAGGCTGCGCGGCTTTTGGGCGACGCCCTGTACCTGGCCGAGCCGGGCGGGCTTATCCGCACCTTCATCGACGAAGGCGCCCCAATGGCTAAGTTATTGGCTGCGCTGGACGCCTCGGGTGCCAGCGACACGCTCAGCCTCCGGGCCTATGGCCAGAAATTGCTGGCCGCCTTTCCCACACAAGCGCCGATTCAGCCTTCAGCCCGCGAAGCGAGCCTTCATTCTTTGATAGAGCCGCTCAGCCCGCGCGAGCAGGAAGTCCTGCAACTCATTGCTCAGGGGCTCTCCAACCACGAGATCAGCACCCGGCTCTTCCTCGCCCTGGACAC
>JAYTFQ010000307.1:0-2038 GCA_043734225.1 Anaerolineales bacterium
ATCAATCATCCTTAGTAACTAAACACCGGTCCATCCACACACGCCAGCTTCCTGGCGTTGGCGTGGGGGAGGTGGACCCAGCAGGCCTGGCAGGCGCCGACGCCGCAGGGCAGGGGCAGGGTGTGCAGGGCCTGGACGTAATCAGGCCCGCGGCCGGGCGCCAGGTCGCGCAGGCGGGCGGCGCGCGCGGCCGGGTCGGCCACGTCCAGGATGACGGTGTCGGCCCACAGGGCCAGCTCGGCATCCAGCGGACCGCGGTGGATCTCCACGTCCGGGGGCAGCAGTTCGCCGCCGCGCGGGGTGAGCACAGTGATGGCCAGCCCGCGACCCAGGGCGGCGGCCACCGCGGCGGCCAGCCGCTCCAGGCTGCTGGCGATGACCAGCAGGCGGCCGCCGGCGGCGGGCAAGCGAAAGCCGCGGCCGGCTGGCCCAATCAGGTCCAGGTGGTCGCCAGGCGCCAGGCGGGCGTAGGGGTGGGTGGCGGGCACGTAGAACCCGGCGCGTTTGTCGCGCGGCGGCAGGAAATAGAGCGGCACGCGCAGCGGCACGGGCAAATCAGGTGGGTGGGGCAGGCTGGCCAGGGCCAGGCACACCTGGCCGGCGGTGGCGCCGGGGTGGGGGCCTTCACAATCGACCCGGATGGAGCCGCCATAAGCGGCCACCTCGACCACGCGCAGCTCGAATTCTCGCACCGTGAGATACTAGCACGAAATGATGTTTTGGCCGAAATGGCCGGAGTTATGCGCCAGGCTGAGACGGGCCGCACCCGCTATTTCGTCAGTCATTGCCCCACAGCGCGCGTGACTGTCAGACAACTGTCCGTTTGGCCGCCAATCAGACCGTAGGCTGTGCCGTATAATGACTATCGAATTGATGTCGCCTAAAAGGAGAAGAGGATGAATATCGGAAGCTTGCTACAAGGGGTGGCGGCGCTGGCCTGGCTGGCAGCGCTGGCGGCCCTGGGTTTTGTGGTGTTCAACGTGGCACGCGGCCGGAAATTTGGCGGCGGCGCGCCGATCGTGGTGGTGGCGGTGGTGGCGGCGCTGCTGTTGACAACGGTGGCCTCGGGGCTGGTGTTTATCGATCCTGAGCAGCGCGGCGTGGTGATCTCGGCGCTGGTGCCGGGCGGCTATCGCCCAGCGCCTTTGGAGCCGGGCCTGCACTGGATCATCCCGTTCGCCGAGCGAGTGCAGCCGTATGACATCTCGCGCAAAACGTACACTATGTCGTCCAGCCCGTCGGAGGGCCAGATATCGGGCAACGACTCGATCGAAGCCCGCACCAAGGACGGCCAGCAAATCTTCATCGACGCGTCAGTCATTTATTCGGTCGACCCGGCCCAGATTGTGCAGCTCAATATCGCCTGGCAGGGCCGCTTTGAGGACGGCGTCGTCCGCCCGCTGTCGCGCGGCATTATCCGCGATACCGCTTCACAATACGGGGTGGAAGAGATTGTGAGCAGCAAGCGCAACGAGTTAGAAGACTTGATCACCACACAGCTTACCGCCGGACTGAAAGAAAACAACCTGGTACTGCAGTCCTTCGTGCTGCGCGATATCCGCTTTAGCCCCGAGTACGCGGCCGCCGTGGAGCAGAAGCAGATTGCGCAGCAGCAGGTGGAACAGGCGACGTTTGTGGTGGCGCGCAAGAAACAGGAAGCGGAGCAGGCGCGCGTCACCGCTCAAGGCGTGGCCGACGCGGCCGTGATCTCGGCGCAGGGTTCGGCCCAGGCCACCGTACTCAACGCCAAGGCCAATGCCGAAGCGCTGACCCTAACGGGTGACGCCTTGAAAGGCCGCACGGACGCCCTCACCTTCCGTTACATCGACAAGCTGGCGCCGAATGTGCAGGTGATTTATCTGCCGTCGAACAACAGCTACTTGATCCCGCTGCCGCAGCCCAGTCTCACTGTGACTGTGCCGACGTCCACGACGGCGGTCGATACGATCCAAGGGAACTTGCCGATCACAGCGACCACGGTCATTACCAAGTAAGTCGAAGTTGAGCCAAAGTGGCTGCCCAGCCGGGCGGCTCGGAC